>NZ_JBEPYQ010000031.1:0-67802 GCF_041641335.1 Cohnella sp.
GCCATGGCGGCCAGCGCAGCGACGGAGCGCCACGCGAGCCGCGCGCGCGGGGCAGGCAGTTGGACGCGCTGGCGCAGGGACAGCGCGTTGAGGGTTGCGGCGATCGCGTAGGCGATCGCGATGGCTGCGGCGGCGCCCGCGATGCCGTGCTGCGGCACGAGGGCAACGTTCAGCGACAGCTTGAGCAGCGCGGCAGCGGCAAGGTTGACGGCGGGCGCCCTCAGCTCGCCCATGCCCTGCAGCAGGGCGGCGCTGACCGCCTGCAGCGTGCCTCCGGCGGCGGCCAGCCCAACGAGCGCCATCGTACCGGAGCCGCTGTCGTCGCCGAACAGCGCCGTATTGATCGGCGCCGCAAGCAGCGCCAAGCCCACTGCTGCCGCGCAGCCGAACCACCAAGCCATCCGCAGCGCAAACGTCGCCCGCCCGACGAGCTCTCCCTCGTCTCCGCGCGCCCGGGCGGCCGTCAACGCGGGCACAAGCGCGGCCGCCGCTCCGGACGCGCCTAGAATGACCAATTGCAGCAGCGCGATTCCGCGACTGTAGATGCCGAACTGGGCGAGCGCCCACGATCCGCCCTCGTCGAGCAGACGAGGGATGGAGAACGCATCGATCAGCGCGAACATCGGCGCGACGACCGAGGCGATCGCCACCGGCACGGCAACCCGAATAATCCGCTTCACGAGCTCGGTTCGAGTCTCGCCCCAGATGACGACCCGTCCGGCAGGTCGACCCGCAGCGACGTTACCCTCGCGACCGGCCAGTGTCGACTCTGTCACCGTCCCGTCCTCTCCGGTACGCTTCCTGACACCGTCCGATCGTCCGGAAAGCTCGCTCGCCCTTCCGGCTGCCACCGTCTCTACAACAGCCTCTCCCGCCGCTCCGAAGCGCTTCCTGGCTCCGGAAGCCCGAAGGACGACCGGCTCAGCTGCTCGCCGCCGGTCACGCGCGGAGAACCAGGCCATAACAAGCAGCCCGGCAATCGCTCCCGCCGCCAAACCGCCGTGCACGGCCGCCGCCGTGGCGGAAGCCGACCATGCCCCGCCCAGCGCGACCGCCAGCGCGACGAGCATAAACGCCACTCTCGCCATCTGCTCGACGAGCTGGGACACCGCCGGCCCAAGCATCTGCATCCGGCCCTGGTGATAGCCTCTGAGCACAGCCGTGGCGGGAGCGAACAACAGCGCGAGCGAGGACATTCGAATGGCCGGAGCCGCCGCTTCCAGCCCCATCCATCGGGCGAACGCGTCCGCTCCCAGCCACAGCGCGAGGAACATCGCCAGTCCGATAAGCCCGATGAGGCCGCCGGCCCAGCGAAGCACGCGCATCGCGCCCTCTTCGTCGCCCTTCGCCGCCTTCTCGGCGACCAGGGCGCTGACCGCCACCGGGATGCCCGCCGAGGCCAGCGTCATCCACATGATCGCCAGCGCGTACACGGCGGTATACAGTCCGAACACTTCGTCTCCGGCCAGATTCTGCAGCGGAATTTTCTGCAAGGTGCCGATCAGCTTCGTCAGCAGGGCCGCTCCTCCGAGCAAGGCGGCCCCTTGCCAGAGCGCTTTTTTCCCCGGACTCCCGGTTTCGTATTCGATTCGCATGCCGCCCATTCCCCATTCCTTGGTCGAACCGCTTCCGCATTTCTCCGTCCTGTTCCCGTGACTTGATTATAATCGAAAGCCGTAAAGCAAAAAAGCTTCCCTAAGAACGGGAGCGAAGCCATCCGTCCGGGGAAACTTTTTCGTCCATTGCGCTCTGTCTTACTGCTCCATCTGCTTCGCCAGGAAGCCCGCGGCCGTCTCGACCATCTTGCTCTCCATTGCGCCCATCTTCACCGAGTCGTCCTTGCTGAGCAGCACGACCGTGCCGATCGGATCTCCTCCCGCCACGATCGGCGCCGCTGCGAACGAGCTGATCGACTCGGATATGTCCCTGAGCACCTCGTGGCTGCCCGGAGACGACTCGAGAATGATTTTGCGATTCTCCATGCAGCTTTCGAGCAGGTTGCCGATCGCCTTGTCGAGATATTCCTTCTTGGAGACGCCGGCCACCGCGATGAACGTATCCCGGTCGGAGATCATGGCGATGTGCCCCGTGCTCTCGGACAACGATTCGGCGTACTCCTTGGCGAAATCGCCCAACTCGCCGATCGGTGAGTATTTTTTGAGGATAACTTCACCGTCGCGATCCACGAAAATTTCCAGCGGATCTCCTTCCCGAATGCGGAGGGTGCGACGAATTTCTTTGGGAATGACGACTCTTCCGAGGTCATCGATGCGGCGTACAATTCCGGTTGCTTTCATGCTCGTGTTGCCCCACTTTCGTTGATGTATTCGCTCTGCTGCTGCCGCCGGCGCGGATGGCTTGCCAGCCTGTATGACGAACCTTGTACAGTCGGAAAAAGAGATCTCGAATCGTAAGGGTAGTATTCAACCTCTCCCATTTTCTTATGCGTTCGCCCTCGGCTGACGTATTCCTCCAGTCGAGACGGCTTTCGTCTCGTTCCGTCGGGGGTGCATGGGGGACGGGGCTTGGCCCTTCATCCGTCCATTGGCTATTTTAGCATGAACGACCGCCCGGTTTCCTCTTTTCTCCAACGCGGTTTTGGACGTTAATGGCGTTTGTAGAGCGTTCTAGCCAGCCGAAATGCCAACTTTTTCTAGTTTCTCCCGTTGTATCCCCGTTTTCCGCCGCATAGCTCCCTTTTCTGTTTTCGACAACCGACTTGTTCTTGTCCGGCACTCGACTTGCCCTTGTCCCGACGCCTAATCCTATTTTGATCCGGCACACCACTTATCTGAGACTCAGCATGCGCGCTCATCCGCCGCCCGGCCTCGACTTGGCGACCGAGTCCTCCGGGTCAACCGCGCCGGCGAAACCGCCGGAAGAGCTTCTTGCGATCAGCTTCCAGATCGCCTGCGCGGCCTGCTTCACCGTGCGCGGCTTGGCGTCGGTCGCCTCGTCCAACAAGCGGAACGGCCTGGCGAGCCGCGGCAGATGCAGCGACGCCTGCTCGATCAGCCCGTCGTCGAACAGCAGCTCGACCGTGCCGGAAGCGAGCAGCCTGCCGTCCTTGAGCAGCAGCACGCGATCCGCCCATTCCGCAGCGAAATCGACGTCGTGCGTTGCCACGACCACCGTCATTCCGGCCGAGGCCATCTTCTCCAGCAGCGCCTGAAGCTCGTCCCGGCCTTTCGGATCGAGGAAGGACATCGGCTCGTCGAGAATGATCAGGTCCGGCCTCATAGCCAGCACGCCGGCAATGGCGACCCGTCTCTTCTGGCCGTAGCTGAGTTCGAAGGGAGACCGCTTGCGCATGCCGTCCATGCCGACGCTGGCCAGCGCCGTCTCGACCCGTTCCTCCGCCTCCTCTTCGGACAATCCCATGTTGCGGGGGCCGAATGCCACGTCCTCCTCCACCGTCGAGGAGAAAATTTGATCGTCCGGGTCCTGATACACGACGCCGATTCTGCGCCGCAGCCGCTCTCCGTTGTCCCGCTTCACCGTCTCCCCGAACAGCCGAACCTCTCCCGCCTGGGACAGCTCCAAGCCGTTCAGCAGAGAGATCAGCGTTGACTTGCCCGCTCCGTTCGGCCCCATCAGAGCGACCTTGGAGCCGACGGGAATCTCGAAGGAAACGCCGCCGAGCGCCTTCAACTTGCCGTAAGAGAAGCTGACGCCTCGGACTTCTACGGCCAATTCCCCTTCGTCACGCCTACTCGACCTGACAGCCGCCTCTCCCGTCCCTGTTGCGTGCACCTTTTCTCCTTCTCCCCGAGGACATTCCTCTGTACGCGTTTCCCCGCTTCCTCCCCCGGATCGTTCCCCTGCGCGCGCCTTTTTTCCTTCTTTCGGGTACCGTTCCTCTATGCGCATTTCTCCCCTGGCTCTTTTCCCGGAACGCACCTTATTCGTCGTCTTCTCCCCCTCCAGTCCGCCTCTGGCCGACATGGCGATGTAGATTCTTTTGCTCCGCTCGTACGACCGCAGGAACAGTACGCCTGCCAGCTCGCCGAACCGCTTGTAAGTTCGCGGCCCCCAGCGCCAGCCTCGGAAGCTCATTCCCCGCGCCCGCTGCGCCTTAAGCATGCTTGCCGCCTCTTCCTTAAGCAGAAAGAAGTATCTCACCATCAGCAAAATCAGCTCCAGCAGCACGGCCGGCACCCCGACGGAGCGCAAGCTGCGCAGAAGCGTGAACAAAGGCGTTACGGCCAGCAAATACGTGAGCAGCAGATTGGCGACGGCCAGCTTCAGAAGGATGACGGCAGCCTTAAGCACGCCTTCTTCCGTAGCGACGAATCCAAGCCCTGTCCAAACCGCGGTCCCTTCGGTATGAAAGGGAATAAAAAGCGCCGCCCCCGCTCCAAAAGGCAGCAGAAGCAGCATGCGACCGACAATCCATCTTATGGATATTCCGCACCAGAGCAGCAGGAGCAGGAGAACGCCCCCGGCCGCCGCCAGTACATAGGGATTCCCCGTCGCCACCGTCGCGCACAGCAGCGCGGCGACCGCCCACAGCCGGCGGGACGGCTTGGCGATCAACGGATGGATCCCTTCCTGTTCATGAAGCGTAACGATCGCCTTGCTCATTCGCGGCCTTCTTCTCTTTGCTTCGCCGACAACGGCCTGCTGATCGCGTAGAGCACGCCGAACAGGATTGCCGCTCCTATGACGCCTGCCAAGCCGACCTTCAGCATAGGCGACGAGATGCCCGGAACCTCGTAATCCGGAATCCAGGCCCTCCAGGAAGGCTCGCTCGCCTTCTCCAGAAAACCGTGATCCTCCGCGACCCGCTCCAGTCCGTCCGGATGAGGAGATGCGAAGTAAGACACGATTCCGGCAGCCAGCAGCGTCACGATGGCCATCACCAGCCATTTGCGCTTCTTGCCGGTCACCTCCACTCGCGCATCGCCCGTATCGGCCCGCTCCGCCGACCGTTCCTTTGTTTCATTCACGGGATCTCTCCTGCTCATACCGCCGACGCCTCCTTGCTTGCGGAAGCCGAGTCGAACGTCACGTTCCGCTCCGCCAAATAAGCGACGACCAGCGCGGTGACCAGACCTTCTCCGATGCCGATCAGACTATGCCAGCCGGCCATCGCCGTCAGCGCGACGTTGAGCGGGAACGTACCCGACCACGCCAGCAGCACAGCGACGGCGCAGGAAGCCGCTACGATCGAACACCAGGCCGCCAGGAACGTGACCGCCTTGGTCGCCTTGCCGCGAAGCAGCGTCAAGCCCAGCCGATAGACGCCGTATCCGACGTAAGAGCCGATGACCCCGGAACAGAAAATATTCGCGCCCAGCACGGTCAACCCTCCGTCCTGGAACACCAGAGCCTGCACGATCAGCACCGCCGACATCATGACGACGCCTACCGCCGGCCCGAATAGAATCGACGCGAGCGCCCCGCCGAGAAAGTGTCCCGACGTCGCTCCGGACACCGGGAAGTTCAGCATCTGCGCCGCGAAGATGAAAGCCCCGATCAGCGCGATCTTCGGCACCTCCGGCCGTGCCAGCGTCATTTTCGTCTTCTTCAGCCCGTAGGCGATCGCCCCCGCGCCGAGCGCGCCGGTCGCAATGCAAGCTTTCGCATCCAGAAAGCCGTCCGGTATGTGCATTTTCTCTATCCCCTCTGCGATTTCGTATGTTGTATTATTTGTCAGGGACCTGCCTTTTTCCTGCTAGATCGGGTTTGCATACACGCCCTAGATCGTCAAGTGCTTCATCACGGCAGGATCGTCCAGGTCCTCGCGGCCGCCCTGCCATACGATCGAACCCTTCTCCATAATGTAAAAGTAATCTCCCACGCTGCGAACGAAGTCGAGACTTTGTTCCACGAGCAGGATCGCGGTTTTGCCTTCGTCGCGGATCGAGCGGATGACGTCCTGGATGTCGTCCACGATCGACGGCTGAATGCCTTCCGTCGGCTCGTCGAGCACGAGCAGATCCGGCTCCGCGATGAGCGCCCGCGCGAACGCGAGCTGCTGCTGCTGACCGCCGCTCAGGTCCCCTCCTCGGCGCTTGTAGAACGTCGGCAGGATCGGGAACTTCTCGACGGCCTCCGGCGGAATGTCCTTGCTGCGCCGCTTGGCGGAGCTCCGGCGGGCTTCAAGGCCGATTCGCAAGTTCTCGTACACCGTCAGTTGAGAAAAAATTTCGCGCCCCTGCGGGACGTAACCGATGCCCCGCTTCGCCCGTTCTCCGGGAGCCCGCTTCGTCACGACCTCTCCCTTGAACGAAATTTCGCCTTTTCTCGCTTTAAGCAGCCCCATAATGCTCTTCACCAGCGTCGACTTGCCCACGCCGTTGCGCCCCATGAGACAGACGACCTGGCCCGGCTCCACCCTTAGCGACACGTCCCGCAAAATGACGCTTTCCCCGTAACCCGCTTCAAGCCGTTGAACCGACAGCATCGTAATCCCGCCTTTTCCTGCCCAGGTACACTTCCGCGACCCGGTCGTCTCTTTGCACCTCGTCCATCGAGCCCTCCTTCAGCAGCTTGCCCTCGTGCATGACGGTCACCTTGCTCGCGAAGTTCCGCACGAACTCCATGTCGTGCTCCACGACGACGACCGTGCGCTTGCGCACGATTTCCCGCAGCAGCTCTCCGGTCTTGTCCGTCTCCTTGTCCGTCATCCCCGCCACCGGCTCGTCGAGCAGCAAAATCTCCGGCTCTTGAAGCAGCATCATGCCGATCTCCAGCCACTGCTTCTCTCCGTGGGACAGCAATCCGGCGCGCAGCCGTTTCTTGTCTTCGAGGCCGATCAGCTCCAATTCCGCATCCACCCGTTCACGGTCCGCCTTCGTCATCGCCGCTCTCAGCGTTGCCCATACGCCGCGATTTTGCGCCATCGCGATTTCCAGGTTCTCCTCGACCGTCAGGCCGGAGAAGATCGAAGGGGTCTGGAACTTCCGTCCGATGCCGAGCTGCGCGATCTCGTGCTCCTTGCGCCTCGTGACGTCTACCGTACCTTTGAGGCCGCGGAACTCGACGACGCCTCCGGCCGGCTTCACCTTGCCGCAGATTGCGTCCAGCATCGTCGTCTTGCCCGCCCCGTTGGGACCGATCAGAAATCTCAGCTCGCCTGAAGCCAGCTCCAGACTCATCTCCTGCACCGCCTTGAACCCGTCAAACGACACCGTTACTTTTTGGCACGATAGAATCGAGGGTGATTTCATTTTCGCTCCGCCTCCTCAGAATGGCCTGGCGCGCTTGCCGGATCAATCCGACAATGCCTCCGGGCATAAACACGGTCACGATGATAAACAACGCCCCGAGCAGAAACAGCCAGAAGTCCGGATAAGAAGCGCTGAGCTGGCTTTTCGCCTGGGTCAGGAGAATAGCTCCGATGACGGCGCCGATCAGCGTTCCCCGGCCCCCGATCGCCACGAGCAGCACGAGCTCGATCGACGGCACGATCGCCATCATCGTCGGGGAGATAATGCCGACGTGGAGCACGAACAGCATGCCCGCCAGTCCCGCGAGACCGGCTGACACGGCAAACACCGCCATCTGGTAATAAGCCGGATCGTAACCGAGAAACCGCGTCCGGTTCTCCCCGTCCCGGATCGCCCTAAGCACCTTCCCGAACCGGCTGTTGACCAAGTACCTGCAGACCGCGAACGCCGCGAGAAGCGCCGCCGCCGTCGCCAGATACGCCAGCGTCTTCGCCGTGCCCGACGTCAGACTGTATCCGAACAGCTTCGTATACCCGGTCAGGCCGTTCGTTCCTCCCGTGTAAGCCTGCTGTCCGACGAACAACGTAACCGTAATGATGACGAGCGCCTGAGTCAGAATCGTAAAATAAACGCCGCGAATCCGATTCCGGAACGTGAAGAAACCGAGCAGCAGCGCCAGCGCCGAAGGAAGAATCAGACCCATGGCGGCGGCGAAGGCGAAGCTCTTGAACGGCTCCCAGAACCACGGGAGCTTCGTCAGCCCCATCCAGCCCATGAAGTCGGGGATGCGCGAGCCTCCGGCGGCCAGCTTCAAGTGCATCGCCATCGCGTAGGCTCCCAGTCCGAAGAACACGCCGTGGCCCAAGCTCAGAATGCCCGTGTAGCCCCACAGCAGATCGAGTCCGAGCGCGACGATCGCGAACGCCAGACATTTCGCAAGCAGATTCAACCGAAAATCGTTCAAATATAGCGGCGCCGAGAACAGGGCGGCGGCAGCGGCCGCATAGCCGATCAGCAGCCAAGCCCGGCGCGGCAGGCGGGACATCCATTGCACCGCGATCACCTCCATTGCGCGAGTTCGTTGTTGCGGGACGGCTGCTTAGCCGTCCAACGAGCGGGACCGGACCGCGAACATCCCCATCGGCTTCCATTGCAGGAAAGCGACGATGCAGAGGAACACGAGTACCTTGCCGAGCGAGGCGTCCGTCCACCATTCGAACAGCGTATTGAACACTCCGATGCCGAGCGCTCCCGCGACCGTGCCGACCAGCTTGCCGACTCCGCCGAGCACGACGACCATGAACGCGTCGACGATATAGTACGTGCCGATCGAAGGGCCGATCGGCCCGATCAGCGTCAGCGCGCAGCCGGCAATGCCGGCGATGCCGGAGCCGATCGCGAACGTGAACGCGTCTACTCGCCTGGTCGAGATGCCGAGGCAGGCTGCCATGTCGCGGTTCTGCATGACTGCCCGCATCCGCCGCCCGGCGTTGCTGCGGTAAATATACAAGTACATCGCGAACAAGCAGAACGCGACCAGCGCGATGATGAACAATCGCTTGTAGGGCAGCACGACGCCCGGCATGAGCGCCCAGCCTCCGTCCAGCCAAGTCGGGCTCGACACCGCCACGTTGGGCGCGCCGAAGATCGTCCGCGCCAGCTGCTGCAGCATCAATCCGACGCCCCAGGTGGCGAGCAGACTGTCGAGCGGCCGACCGTACAAGAAACGGATGAGCGTCACTTCGAGCAGATAACCGATCGCGAAAGCCAAGACGAAGCTGGCGAGAAGAGCCACCGGAAAATAAGCGTCGAACAGGCTTCTGGGCAATGCCGATTTGAAAATTTGCTGCGTCATATACGCCCCGTAGGCGCCGATCATGATGAATTCCCCGTGCGCCATGTTGATGACTCTCATCAGGCCGAACGTAACGGCCAGACCGAGAGCGATGAGCAGCAGAATCGAGCTGACGCTAAGCCCGTTGAACAGCTGCGAAATCCAGATCTCCATCCTCGTAACCCCCGTCTCTCACTGGCCGCATGGACAAGCGAGGGGAAGCTCCGGCTTGCACCGGACACTTCCCCAGCCGAGACCGCGACCGCAGCGTCGTTATTCGCTCAAGCCCTTCGCCCACTCATAAGTAGCCAGATACGGGTCCGGCTTGACGGGGCCGCCAGAATTCCACAGCTCCACGATCTGGCCGTCTTCCTTGATCTCCCCGATGCGAACGGTTTTGTAGATATGCTGGTTGTCGCCGTCGATCGTCACCTTGCCCTCGGGAGCGTTGAATTCGATCCCCTTGGCCGCTTCCTTCACTTTGTCTACCTCGAACGAGCCCGCCTTCTCGACCGCGGCCGCCCAGAGATAGACCGCCACGTAACCGGCTTCCATCGGATCGCTGGTCACGCTGTCCTCGCCGTATTCCTTCTTGAAGCTTTCGACGAACACTTTGTTCTCCGGCGTATCCGTCGTCTGGAAGTAGTCCCAAGCGACCAGATGTCCGGTCAGGTACTCCGCTCCGATCCCTTTCACTTCTTCTTCCGCGATGGATACCGAGACCGTCATCAGGTCGGCGGAAGTAATGCCCGCATCCTTCAGCTGCTTGAAGAACGCGACGTTGCTGTCTCCGTTCAGCGTATTGTAGACGACATCCGGCTTCGCTTCCTTGATCTTGGCGATAATCGTCGTGTAGTCCGTATGTCCAAGCGGCGTATATTCTTCGGCGACGGTCTCTCCGCCGTTAGCGGCGAGCTGCGCCTTGATGATCTTGTTCGCGGTCCGCGGGAATACGTAGTCGGAGCCGAGCAGAAACACTTTCTTCTTGCCTTGCTCAAGCAAGAAATCGATGGAAGGAACGATCTGCTGGTTCGTGGTTGCGCCCGTGTAGAAAATGTTGGGGGAAGATTCCATGCCTTCGTACTGAACGGGATACCACAGCAGACCGTTCAGCTCTTCGAATACGGGAAGCATCGCTTTCCGGCTCGCGGACGTCCAGCCGCCGAACACGGTTGCGACTTTGTCTTCCGACAGCAGCTTGCGGGCTTTCTCGGCGAACGTCGGCCAGTCCGATGCGCCGTCTTCCACGACCGCTTCGATCTGTTTGCCGAGCACGCCGCCTTTGGCGTTGATCTCCTTGATCGCCATGAGCTCGGAGTTTTTCACGGTTACTTCGGAGATGGACATCGTTCCGCTCAAGGAATGCAAGATGCCTACCTTGATTTTGTCTCCGCTCGCCGCCGCTTCGGACGCCGATGCGGACGGCGAACCTGTGGCAGAGGCGCCTCCCGCTTCGTTGTTCTTGTCGCCCCCGCAGCCCGCCAACACCAAACTTGCCGCCAACACCGTTGCAAAACCTTTTAACCAGCCGACTTTCCTCATCCTTCCACTCCCCAATCCTTTGTTTTGGTTTTTCTCTATTTACGAACGTTCAGGTCTTGTTACGACCCGGTCGTTCGTTAGTGACATTATATGGTTATGTTAGTTTTTGTGTCAATATAACTTACATAAATTACTGAAATTCGAATCTTTAGACGTGTTTTTGCTATATTGTGTTATGTATTATTACCCAAATATAACACTATCGGCAGCGGAACTCCGGAGACTCTCTTCGAAAAACAAGAAGGAGCCGTCTCAAAGGCAGGTTTAGTCGCCTGATGAGACAGCTCACTTCTTGAATGAATCCGCTGAAATGAAGAAATGACGGGCGTGTGAACGAAGGGAGGGGGGGGGAAGCTGCAACTCGTGTGCGCCGGGTTAGAATGCCGGAACGACCGCAACCCCGTAAGTATCTTCAATGAATTTTTTCACTTCCGGCGTCGTCAGCGCGGCGTCGAGCTTCTTCACCGCTTCGTTGTTCTCGTCTCCGGTCCGAACGACGATGATGTTCGCGTACGGAGAGTTGGCGTCCTCGCGGAACAGAGCGGAGTTCGGATCGATCTTCGCCTCCAACACCAGGTTCGTATTGATGATCGCTCCGTCCAGATCCGGCAAGGAGCGCGGCAGTGTCGCGGAATCGGCTTCGATGAACTTCAGGTTCTTCGGGTTGTCGACGATATCCTTCGGAGTCGCTTCGTAAGTCGTGATTCCTTCCTTCAGCTTGATGAGACCTTGGCGCTCAAGCAGCACGAGCGCGCGATATTCGTTCGACGGATTGTTCGGAATTCCGATTGTCGCCCCTTCGCCGATCTCGTCTTTCGACTTCAGCTTGTTGGAGTAGAACCCGATTGGTTCAACGTGAACCTTCGTCGTTACGGCGAAGTCGTAGCCCTTCTCGCCTTTCACCGAATCCAGGTAAGGAACGTGCTGGAAGTAGTTCGCGTCGATCTGCTTGTCGTGCAGCGCCGGATTCAGCTGCCCTTCGTCGTCGAATACGACGACGTCCAGGTTTACGCCTTGCTCCTTCAGAGCGGGCTTAACGAAGTTCAAAATGACGGCGTGGGGAACGGCCGCAGCTCCGACCTTCAGCGTCACTTCGGACGCCCCGGACGAAGACTGCGAAGCGGACGGAGATGCGCTGCCCCCGTTGTTGTTTTTCGAGCCGCAGCCCGCCAGAACCGCGCTTGCCAGCACTAACATCGAAATAAGAACGACCCCATTTTTCTTCTTAGTCATAACCCTTCACTCCTGATTTATATTTGTTTTGACCTTGTTACTCCGGCTTGTATCGCCTTCTGTTAATCGATCGGACGATCGAATCTCCGGTCCACTGAAGGACCTGAACGAGCAAAATAATGACGATGACGGTAGCGAATAAAATATCTTCCCGGAACCTCTGGTAGCCGAACCGAATGGCCAAGCTGCCCAGCCCTCCCGCTCCGATCGCCCCGGCGACGGCCGTCAGCTCGGTAATCGCGATGACCGCGATCGTCAAGCTCCGCACCAGAGCCGGCAGCGCTTCGGGAATCAGCACGCGGAAGAGGATGTCCAGCGGCGAGGCGCCGAACGACTTGGCCGCTTCCACTTTCCCCGATGCCACTTCCTTGAGCGCGCTCTCCACGATCCTTCCCAGGAACGGCGCGGCTCCGATCGACAACGACACGACCGCGGCCGTCGGTCCCAGAGAAGTTCCGATAACCCATCTCGCCACCGGGATCAGCAGAACGATCAGAATAATAAACGGTAGAGAACGGACACCATTGATCGCCAGGCTAACGATCTTGTGGATCGGACGGTTTTCCAGAACGCCTCCCTTCTCGGTCGCCACCAGCGTAATCCCCAGCAGCATCCCGAGCAAAAAGGCGAAAAACGACGACCAGACGAGCATGTACAGCGTTTCTCGCAAACCCTCCCACAGCAATTCGAACAAGTCGTCTCTCATATGCCGGCTCCGACCCCTTCCACCGCGAGCTTCCGCTTCTGCCGATATCGTTCGACAATGTTGACGAATCGGCGGGCGGTATCGCTCTGAGGATTGAGAAAGAACTGATCGACCGTTCCGGTCTCGACGATCTCCCCTTGCTCGATGACAGCGACGTTATTGCAAATGTGCTGGAGCACTTCGAGCTCGTGCGTAATCAGCACGACCGTCAATCCGAGCTGCTGGTTAATCGACTGGAGCAGCTCCAGAATCGAATAGGTCGTCTGCGGGTCCAAAGCCGAGGTGGCTTCATCGCAGAGCAGCACGTCCGGCTCGTTCACCAGCGCGCGGGCGATTCCCACCCGCTGCTTCTGACCTCCGCTGAGCTGAGACGGATAGTGTCCGGCTTTGTCGGAGAGCTGCACCATCTCCAGCACCTCCGTCACCCGTTTGCGGATGAACGTCTTATCCCGACCGGCCACCCTCAAAGGGAAGGCGACGTTCTGAAATGCCGTTTTGCCGTCGAGCAGGTTGAACTGCTGGAAGATCATGCCGATCTTCTGCCTGGCTTCGCGAAGCCGCTTGCCCTCCAGCTCCGTAATGACCGTATCGCCGATTGCGACCGTCCCTTCGTCGGGTTCCTCCAAACGGTTCATGCAGCGCACCAACGTGGATTTACCGGCGCCGCTGAAGCCGATAATTCCGTAAATGTCCCCCTTCTCGATCGTCAGGTCCAGTTTGTTCAACGCCTTGAACACGCCGCTTGCGGTTTTGTAGGACTTGCTGAGATTGCTTATCGCGATCATGTCCCTCACTCCTCGACAAAAAAACCAAGCCAACGCACACGGAATCACGAAATTCCGCCGCATCGCTTGGTTTCCAGTTGACTGGTCAACCCTATAATCCCAAGTAATTCAATTGGTTTTTATTTAATTTATTAGAAAAACCGCGAGTTGTCAACCGTAATTATTGGCAAAAAAGACGTTCGAACCTTCCCGCCGCTCAGGCAGGCGATTCGAACGCCTTATGTTTAGGTCGATTATTGAGCGGACGCCGACTACGACGCACTCGGGGATTCGCTTGGAGACTCAGCCGGCGATTCTGCCGGGGATTCCGACGCGCTAGGCGATTCGGAAGGCTCCTGAGGCAACGTAACGACGATGCCCAGCTTGTCCTGTTCGCTGACGATATATTCGTTCAGCTTGGTCGAAGCCAATTGCATGCTGATCGATTCCTTCGACTCCTCGGACAGCTTGTCCGCGGAAGTCGCTTCCTCGCGGCTCTCGACCTTGATGACGTGGTAGCCGAATTGCGTCAAGACCGGCTCGCCGATCTCGCCGACCGGCTGCGTGTTGGCCGCTTCCTTGAACTCCGCGACCCAGTCTCCGGCGACTTGCTTCTCGTACAAGCCTCCGTTGTTCTTCGATCCGTCGTCCGTGGAATATTCCTTGGCCAGAGCTTCCCAGTCCCCACCGGCTTCGAGCTTCGCCTTCACGTCTTCGGCCGTCTTGAGCGCCTCTTCCTCCGACTTCAGCTCGGCTCCCGTGTTGGGATCATTCGTTCCGATCAGAATATGGCGGACCGTGACGACGTTATAGTCGGACGGAGCTTTGTCGAACTCCGCCTTGATCTCTTCGTCCGTTACCTGAGTTTTGAATTCCTCGCCCTTGGAGGAATAGTAAGATTGGAATTTAAGCGTCTCTTCGTAGAAAGCGACCATGTCGGCCACGCTAAGGTCGTTATCCTTCAGCTGCTGCTTGAAATCCGGCTGCGTGTTGCGCGCCTTCTCCACGTTCTCCTTGAACGTCTTGGAGTCCTTCTTGACCTTGTCCTTCTCCTCAGCGGAGATTTGGTCGCCGAGCACCTTGGCCGCGATGTACTGCTTCACCAGCTGCTCCTTGATTTGCGGGATGGACGCGTACATGGCGATCTGGCTGTTGCCGCTCAAAATCTGGTAAGCGATATACTTCTCGAACTCTTTATCCGTTACCTGTCCCCCGTTATTGTAGGTAGCAATTACGGTATCTTTCTCCTTCTTGCCGCACGCGGACATCAGTGCGACCAGCATGACCGCCGCCAGCGTTAACAAAGCGAGCCGACGATACGGCATGCTTCTATGGTGCAACATCCTGTAGTTCCCCCTTCGATTTTGTCGCTTCTTTGTATTGTACCAGAAAATCCTCCAAGAGCGCCAATAAAGCGTTCTCATCCAACCCTCGTGCCTTGAAGCGGATCATCGGCTGCGGATCGCCCAGAGCGGATGCCATCCGGCCTTGGAATTTCGCCTCCAACGCCTTCAGCTTCTTCTCGTCGATATCCGCGCGGCGGCGCTGCTCCAGCTTCAACGTCACGTCGTCGCCCCTGCGAACGATCGACTCGATGCCGTATTTGCGCCCGTACACCTTCAGCCTGGCGACCGCCATCAGATTGAGCACCGCTTTAGGCGGCTCTCCGAAACGGTCGATGAGTTCCTCGAACAAATCTTCGACGTCGTCCAACGAGGCGGCGGCGGCCACCTTCTTGTAAATTTCGATTTTCTGAATGCTGTCGTAAATGTATTCCGGAGGCAGGTAAGCGTCCACGCCCAAGTCGAGCTGCGTGTTCACCGGCAACGGAGGGACGACGTCCCCGCCCAATTGCAGCTTGCGGCTCTGAATCTCTTCCGCCAGCATCTGGGAATACAGGTCGAAGCCGACCGACGCGATAAATCCGTGCTGCTCCGCGCCGAGCAGATTGCCCGCTCCGCGGATGGACAGATCCCGCATGGCGATCTTGAAGCCCGATCCCAATTCCGTGAATTCCTTGATCGATTGCAGGCGCTTCTCCGCCACTTCGGTCAACACTTTGTCCCGTTGATAGGTAAAGTAGGCGTAAGCGATCCGATTCGAGCGCCCCACGCGTCCGCGCAGCTGGTAGAGCTGCGACAGCCCCATTTTGTCCGCGTCGTGCACGATCAGCGTATTGACGTTCGGAATGTCGACTCCGGTCTCGATAATGCTCGTGCTGACGAGCACGTCGTATTCTCCGTCCAGGAAGTCCAGAATCGTCCTCTCCAGCTCCTGCTCCGACATCTGGCCGTGCGCCACGGCGATTCTGGCATCGGGCACGAGCGCGCTGATCTGCTCCGCCGTCTGGTAAATTCCCTGCACCCGGTTGAACAGATAATAAACCTGTCCGTCGCGGGCCAGCTCGCGTTCGATCGCCTCGCGAACGAGCGTCGCGCTGTATTCGACGACGTAAGTCTGCACGGGGAACCGGTTCTCCGGCGGCGTCTCGATGACCGACAGGTCTCGCACGCCCAGCATCGACATATGGAGCGTGCGAGGAATCGGCGTTGCCGTCAGCGTCAGCACGTCCACGTTCGTCTTGAGCTTCTTGAGCTTCTCCTTATGCGTCACGCCGAAGCGCTGCTCTTCGTCGACGATGAGCAGCCCGAGATCCTTGAACACGATGTCCTGGGACAAAATCCGGTGCGTTCCGATGACCACGTCGACGGTGCCGGCCTTCAATCCTTTGATCGTCTCCGTCTGCTCCTTGCGGCTCCGGAAACGGCTCAGCACCTTGATGTTGAACGGATAGCCGGAGAACCTCTCCCGGAAAGTCTCGAAGTGCTGCTGCGCCAGAATCGTCGTCGGCACGAGCACGGCTACCTGCTTGCCCTCGATCGCGGCCTTGAACGCGGCGCGTATCGCCACCTCCGTCTTGCCGTAGCCGACGTCTCCGCACAGCAGGCGGTCCATCGGGCGCGGGGTCTGCATATCCTTCTTGATCTCCTGGATCGCCCGCAGCTGGTCCGTCGTCTCTTCGTACGGGAACATCTCTTCGAATTCCTGCTGGTACGGCGTATCATCGCCGAAGCCGAAGCCGGTCGTCGCTTGCCGCTCCGCATAGAGCTTGATCAGATCGTCCGCGATATCCTGCACGGAAGAACGGACCTTCGACTTGGCCCGGTTCCATTCCGCGCCGCCGAGCTTGCTGATCTTCGGCTCCTTCTCCTCGTTGCCGACGTATTTCTGGATCAGATCGAATTGCTCTACCGGTACGGAGAGACGATCTCCTCCCGCGTATACGATGTGAAGATAATCTTTGTGAATGCCGCCGACTTCAAGCGTTCCAATGCCGAGATACTTGCCGATGCCGTGATTCTGGTGCACGACATAGTCGCCCACCCTCAGCTCGGTGTAGCTCTTAAGACGCTCCGCGTTGTCCAGATGACGATCGACTCTTCTGGCCTTGCGCTGCTTCTGCGTGAACATTTCGCCTTCGGTAATGACGACCAGCTTGATGGCAGGCAGCTCGAAGCCGCTTTGCAAGTTGCCCTGCAAAATCTCCGGAGGCTCGATCTGATAGTCTTCAAGCACCCGCCTCATCCGATCGGCTCGCTCCGCGTTGCCCGCGAGCATCAAAATTCGGATGCCGCTCTTGCGCCAGCGCTCGGTCTCGGCCTTCAACACGTTCATCTGACCGTGGAAGTTCTGCATCGAGCGGCAGACGAAGTTGATAATATTTTGGGGCTGCGTATGCGGAATTTGCCGGACGAAGAGCGACAGGTAGACGGTCTGGAACCCTTTCGGATAGAGCGCCTGCTCCGCCGATACGGCCAGCACGTAACCCGGAAGCGACTTGCCCTGCTGGAGAAGATGGGTCGTCCACTCCGACTCGTCGCGTTCCAGCTGGCGTGCCGTTTCTCCGAGCCTGTTCGGTTCGTCCATCAGCAGGATCGTATCTTTCGGCATGTAGTCTAGCAGCGTCTGGCGTTCCGGATAGAGCAGAGAAATATATTTGTAAATCTCGGGAAAATACACATTTTGTCGCAAAAGCTCAATTTCCCGGGAAATCTCGGAGCTCAGCCGCTCCTTGGCCTGCCGGTCGGTCATTCTCTCCAATTGCTTGTCGAGAAGGTCCCGGGCATGCTGGGCCGCGTTCTGGAATCTCCTCTCTACGGCGATCCATTCCCGGCTCGGCTGCACGGTATACGTCTCCACCTTGTCGATCGAACGCTGATCGGCCGGATCGAACGTGCGGATGGAATCGATCTCGTCGTCGAACCATTCGACGCGATAAGCGAGCGCGGAAGCGAGCGGGAAGAAGTCGACGATGCCTCCGCGCACGCTCATATGGCCTTTCTGTTCGACCCGATCGACTCTCTCGTAGCCGAGCTCGACCATTCTGCGCAGAAACTGCTCCATCGGCAGATTCTCTCCGACGCGCAGCACGATGTGCGCCTCCGACATCGTCTGGCGATCCGGGAGGAATCTCCGAACCCCCGCGAACGGCACGACAATAACGCCGCGGAAGCCATCCGCGAGCTTGAGTACGGCGTCCAGCCGCCGCGCGGACGTCTCCGGGCTTGAGATTGCGGTCTCCGCGGCGATCAGCTCGTTGGCGGGATACAGCAACACCTCGTCCGACGATAGACACTCCTGCAGGTCGTCCGCGATTTTCTGCGCCGAGAACATATTGTGCGTAACGATGAGAATCGGCCGCCCCAACTCCCGATACATGCCGGCGATCGCCGCCTGCCTGGCGGAACCGGATAAGCCCGCGACGAGCTGCTCCCGCATTCCGCTTTTCAGTCCTTGAATGACGCTGATGAGATCGGGATCCTTAACGAGCGATTGGATTAACGGCTTCATGGCATTTCCCCTCTCCGAAACCAACCTTCCACGACCGACGCGCCCCCGTCTCTCCGAAGCGCTGCTGCGCGCGCCCCGGTTAACTGCGCTCGATCGTCGAAGCCAAATGAATAATATACTGCCTGCCTCAAATCGCGCCTAGGAAATCAAGAAAAAAGCCCCGGCACATGCCAAGGACTCCTTGAGGATGTCGGAACGTGATGCTTTCGGCGCTTATTGCAACGGATTGGACAGCAGCGCAAGCTCGGGATTCGCATCCAGCGTCTGGCTGCAATAATCGCAGATTACCCGTACGGTCACGTCCCCGTTGGAATTATACGCTATTATACGCTTTCGCTCTTCGGGGGTCAAGAATTGCAGGCCCAGCCGGTATTCGCCCACCTCCGAATGATTGAAGCTTCCTAGCGACATGCCGCAATGGCGGCAAATATAGTTCACAGTCATAGCTATGCCTCCTGGAGTGAGCATATGCGGCATCCTCCGCATCTCTATCCAGTATTCCCGCAAGCAGCCATTTTTAACGATTCGGCAAGATAAAATCCGCTTTAGCCTTTCGAGTTAAATTTTGCCATTGTCTGTTCGAACGTATGCGCCAGAGCGTATTCGATCGCGTCGCAGGCCTCTTCAACCGAACGCTGCAGCGCTTCCTTCTCCGACTTCGCGAAGCCCGACAGCACGTAATCGGAGATGACCATTCCCGGCTCCGGCCTGGAGATGCCGACGCGAACCCGGTTGAACGTCTGCGTGCCCACATGCTGAATGATCGACTTGATCCCGTTGTGTCCGCCGGGGCTGCCTTGATACCTGAGCCGGATTCGGCCCACTTCGGTGTCCAGGTCGTCGTAGACGACGATCAGGTCTTCCAGCTTCGCCTTGTAGAAGTCCATGAAGGCTCTTAACGACTCGCCCGACAGATTCATATAGGTCATCGGCTTAATGAGCGCGACCTTCGCATCGCCGACTCTCGTCTCGCCCACCAAGGCCCTGAACTTCTGCGTGCCGACGTCCGCGTTCAGTCTCCGGGCCAGCTCGTCGACGACCATAAATCCGGCATTATGCCGCGTATTCGCGTAAGCGGCTCCGGGATTTCCTAATCCGACAATCCAACGCATAACGATATTCATCCTCCCAGTCCGAACAATTTCGTCAAAAAAATCGACAGCCGATGCAACGATTGCAATTTCTCGCGTGTCCTATTCATTACAGATTCCAGAGAGAGGGGTGAATTGACGTGTACATGAACGGGCAGATGATCTATGACGATCAGCATTTCCTGGATCACATGTCTTCTCAGGTTCCGGTTCAGATCTATTGCGGACGGCGGCACAGCGACATCGGTTTCATCGAATATTATGGCAAAGAATTCGTTCAGGTCAACAGTATTTTCTACAACCGCAAGCAATTTACCTTCGTATCTCGTCCCGGATATTGATCGGCCGCGGTTCCGTCGGCTATTCTTTCCTTGATCGTCAAAAAGGCCCCGCTCTCGCGAGAGCGGGGCCTTTTTGCGTGCGCTCCGAACTTAATCCTTCTCCACCGCCAACGCGGCTTCCGCATGCTTGCGATCTTCCTCGGCCTCGTCGTTAAGAGCCTCGACTTCCTCCTCGGAACGCTCCTTCTGCGGCGCCAGAACGGCGACGATGATCGTCTCCGGGTCCTGTGTCGCCGTCACGCCGGACGGCAGCGACAAATCTCCGATCATCAGATGCTCGCCCATTCCAAGCCCGCCGACATCCGCCGAGATGACATCGGGAATATCCTTCGGATAACATTCGATGTCGATCTCGTGAAGCACGAGCTGCAGCATGCCGCCTTCCTTCTCTCCGGGAGATACTCCGGTGAAGTCGAGGCGCGCCGACGTCGTAATCTTCTCGTTCATGTCGATGCGGCGGAAATCGATATGCATCACTTGCCGGGAGATCGGGTCTCTCTGCAGCTCCGACAGCATCACCGGCTGCTTGCCCGCTCCCGGAATATCCATGTCGATGACCGCGTACGGATTGCCCTTCAGCATGTCCGCCACGGCTTTCGCGTCGACCGCGATCTTAGAAGGAGTTGCCAACCCTCTGCCGTACACCACTCCGGGAACTCCTCCTGAAGCGCGTATGCGCCTTAACTCGCCTTTGGTCGAAGCTTCGCGCAGTTGAACTTGAAGCGCGGCACTCATATCGGATTCCTCCCCTGCTAGGTATATCCTTGTTGTACCCCAGGGAGGCGCTCGTTAAACATGCGGCTCGAACAACGAGCTGAGCGACTGCTGCTCGTGCACCCGGACGATGGCTTCCGCGATCAGCGGAGCCACGGACAGCACCTTGACCTTCTCTGTGCCGCAAGGCTGTCTAAGCGGTATCGTATCCGTCACCACAATCTCGACGAGCGGAGAAGCTTCCAGCCGCTCTATCGCCGGTCCTGACAGCACGGGATGCGTGCAGCACGCGTAGATGTCCCCGGCGCCGGCTTTCTTCAGCGCGTTGGCGGCCAGAGCGATCGTACCCGCCGTATCGATAATGTCGTCGATCAGAATCGCCGTCCTTCCCTCAACGTCTCCGATGATGTTCATCACCTCTACGACGCCGGGTTCGGGCCTGCGCTTGTCGATAATCGCCAACGGCGCCTGGAGGGAGTCCGCCAGACGACGAGCGCGAACGACCCCTCCGTGGTCCGGAGAGACGACGACAGGCGATTCAAGCTTCTTCTCGTGAAAATAATCCCCCAGAATCGGCACCCCGAGCAGATGATCGACGGGGATATCGAAGAAACCCTGGATCTGCATCGCGTGCAGGTCCATGGCAATGACCCGATGAGCCCCCGCCGTCTCGATCAGATTGGCCACCAGCTTGGCGGTAATCGGATCGCGGGAACGGGCCTTCCGGTCTTGACGGGCGTACCCGTAATACGGCATGACGACATTGATCGTCTTGGCCGACGCCCGCTTAAGCGCATCGACCGTGACGAGCAGCTCGATCAAGTGATCGTTGACCGGCGCCGAAGTCGATTGCACGACGTACACGTCGCTCCCTCTCACGCTGTCGTCCAGCTGGATGTGGATCTCCCCGTCGCTGAACCGGCTCATCGTCACGTTCCCCAGCTCGACGCCGATATAGCGGGCGATCGAGCGCGCCAGCTCGGGATTCGAGCTGCATGAGAAGAGCTTTAACGTTGGATCCGAATAGGCCATCGTATTACCGCCTTCGTTATTCGGTTTCTTGATTCTTCTTGGCCCGGGCGCGGGCGCGAATCTTGTCCGCGTAGCCCGGCTTGTTGACTTGACGCTCGCGGGCAATGGCCAGATCATTGTCCGCCACGTTGTTCGTAATCGTGGAACCGGCAACCACGTATGCGCCGCTGCCGATCTTGACCGGGGCGATCAGATTGGCATTGCTGCCGATGAACGCATTGTCTCCGATCTCGGTCATTGATTTATTATACCCGTCGTAATTCGCCGTAATCGCCCCGCAGCCGATATTTACGCCCGAGCCGACGATAGCGTCGCCGACGTAGCTCAGATGCGGCACCTTGCTCTCGTCCCCGATCGTGGCGTTCTTGATCTCGACGAAATCCCCGACCTTCACGCGACGCCCCAGCTTCGTTCCCGGCCGCAAATAAGCGAACGGACCGACGTTGCAGCCTTCGGCCACTTCCGCGTCTTCGGCCACCGTCTGACGAATCGTCGCGCCGTCTCCGACGGTTGTATCCGTCAAGTCTGCCGACGGCCCGATTGCGCAATCGGAACCGATCGAAGTCGCGCCGCGAAGAAACGTTCCGGGATAAATAACCGTATCCGCGCCGATCGTAACGCCCGCTTCAATATACGTATTCGCCGCATCGATTATAGTCACGCCATTCGCCTGATGGGCCTCATTAATTCTTTGTCTCATAAGACGTTCGGCTTCTCCGAGAGCGATCCGGTCGTTAACTCCCGTCGCCTCCGCCGGATTCTTGCACTTGCTGGCCGAAATCCGTTCGCCGCGGCCCCGCAGAATGCCGATGACGTCGGTCGCATAGTATTCGCCTTGGGAATTATCGTTCGTCACGTCCGAGAGAGCCGAGAACAGCTTGCGGTTGTCGAAGCAATACGTTCCCGTGTTGATCTCCCGGATCGCCGCCTGCTCCGGAGAACAATCCTTCTGCTCGACGATTCCAAGGACGCTTCCGTCTTCGCCGCGAATGATCCGGCCCAGCCCTAAGGGTTCGGCGACATCCGCCGTCAGCACCGTCGCCGCCGCGCCTTCCCGAACGTGATGCGCAATCAATTCCTTGATCGTATCCGCCGTCACGAGCGGCGTATCGCCGTAAGTGACGACGGTAACGCCGTCTTCCTGTCCGAGCAGCGCTTCGGCCTGCTGTACCGCGTGGCCCGTGCCGAGCTGTTCCGCCTGCAAGGCGTACTCGACCGATTCCCCCAACGCCGTCTTCACGTCTTCCGCGCCATGCCCGACGACGACGACCGTTCTGTCGCACTCGGCGTTCCGAACCGCGTCAAGCACATGACCGACCATGGGCTTGCCGCATACGGGATGCAGCACTTTATATAGTTTGGATTTCATTCTCTTGCCTTGCCCCGCGGCAAGGATGATCGCCATTTTGTTCATTAATGCACAGACCCCTTTCTGTCGCTCCGGTAAACCTTATCTATCATCAGAATCATAGCTTATTCAGGTGTAAATGAAAAGAGAGCCTGTCCAGGCTCTCTCCTCAATATTTCATCATTATGCCCCTTCTACCATGACTTCTTCGTCTTGCGCTGCCCGTTCGTATTCCGCCAGTACTGCGGCTTGGATCTTCTCGCGCGTTCCGGAAGAAATGGGATGGGCAATATCCCGAAACTCTCCATCCGGTGTCCGTTTACTCGGCATAGCGACGAACATGCCATTGTTGCCGTCGATAACGCGAATGTCGTGGACGACGAATTCGTTATCGATCGTGATCGAAGCAATGGCTTTCATGCGCCCCTCCGAATTGACACGGCGGAGTCTCACGTCTGTAATTTGCACTTGTGTTCACCACCTTTGTCCCTCAGAAAGACTTGGTGTAATATTCCACAAAGCAACGCAAATTCCTTCTTAAATATGGAAAAACTCCTGCTAAAAATCAAATAATTTTTTAATTCCTGACAGTTTCGACAGATATCGCCGCGATCAATTCTATTTCGACAAGAACATCCTTCGGCAGCCGTGCCACTTCAACGGTCGAACGGGCCGGAGTGTGCGTTCCGAAGTACGAAGCGTACACTTCGTTGAACTCCGCGAATTGATTCATGTCCTTCAGAAACACGGTCGTTTTGATCACATTCCGGAGGTCGGCGCCCTCGGCGGCCAGAACCGCTTTCAAGTTGGTCAGCACCTGGTGGGTCTGCTCTTGAATGGTTCCGAGTACGAGCTCGCCCGCGGGAGTGAGCGGAATTTGACCTGACGTATACAGCAGGTTGCCCGTCCGAACCGCTTGCGCGTAAGGGCCGATTGCGGCTGGAGCTTCGGATGTGGAGACGATTTTCAAAGTCATGATGTCATCCTCCTAGAAAAAAGTTGCCCGGTTGGACTTTGATTTGCCGAGTCTTCAGATCTACCTCGGACAGACTCGCCAACGATACGTAATCATGAAGCAGCCGTTCCTCGCTGTCGACCTCTCCGGATTCCACGAATACGCCGACTCCGGCGACGACCGCGCGGAATTCGTACAGCAGATCGACCATGCCCTGGATCGTTCCGCCCGCCTTCATGAAGTCGTCTATAATGAGAACCCTGGATTCTTCCTTAAGCGCCCGGCGCGCCAGCGACATCGTCTGAATGCGCTTCGTCGAGCCCGAGACGTAGTTGATGCTGACCGCGGAGCCTTCCGTCACCTTATGATCCCGCCGCACGATGACGACGGGCAGATTCAAGTACTGCGCGGTGGCATGAGCTAGCGGAATCCCCTTCGTCTCGACGGTCATAATCACGTCGATATTCCGGTCCGCGAACGCCGTCGCGAACATTCGGCCTACCTCTTGCATCATCGCCGGTTGACCCAGCAAATCGGTCATATACAAATAACCGCCCGGCAGCAGCCGATCCGGCTGTTCGAGCTCGCGGCAGATCGATCCGATTCTCTCAAGCGCTTGGTCCTTGCGGCACTTCGGCACGAACCGGACGCCGCCGGCCGCGCCGGCCAATGTGTTCAGTTCCCCGATTCCTTCGTCCTCGAACACTTCTTTGATGATGGCCAGATCCTCGCTGATCGAGGATTTAGCCGACTGATACCGTTCGGCGAATGCTGTCAGGGAAATTAACGTATGGGGACGGGCCAATAAATACTGCGTCATCTCTACGAGCCTGGCGCTGCGTTTCAATTTCTTCACGTTCCCCTCTCCCGTCCAAATCCGAATATTTTACCAGTATCATAACACCTTTATACGGTTTTGTTCAACAGAAACGAGAGACAGAGCCTAACGGTCTCTTACTATGTCAACATTCTTACCACATATACCTCTTTGCAGAACCCGCGCAGCGCATTATAGACGCGTGCGACCTTCACTTCCTTGGACACGAGACCGAAGACGGTCGGCCCGCTTCCGGACATGAGCACCCCGTCGGCTCCCGATTTGACCATGCAGTCCTTGATCTGCCTGACCTCCGGATAACGATTCAGCGTGACGTTCTCCAGCACGTTGCCCAGCGACGCGCACATGTCCTGGAACGACTGCCGCGACAGAGCGTCCAGCATGCGCGGAATCGAAGGATGCTCCTTCACCTCGTTCACGCGGAACTTGCCGTACACGTCGGCCGTGGACACGTTGATCGGGGGCTTCGCCAGAATGACCCAGCATTGCGGAGGGGGAGACACCGTCTCCAGCTTCTCTCCTCTTCCTCTGGCCAGCGCGGTGCCTCCGCGAATGCAGAACGGAACGTCCGAGCCGAGTTCGGCGCCCAGCTCCTCCAGCTCCTTCGTAGGCAGCTCCAGATTCCACAGCCGGTTCAACCCTTTCAGCGTCGCCGCCGCGTCGCTGCTGCCGCCCGCCAGTCCGGCCGCCACCGGAATCTGCTTGTCCAGATGAATGTATACGCCGCGCCTGACTCCGTATCGCTCCTTGATCAGCCTCGCCGCCTGGAAGGCCAGGTTCTTCTCGTCGAGGGGAATAAACCCCGCCTGGCTAGACAGCACGATCTGATCGCGGGGAAGCTCCTCCATCTCCAGACGATCGGCCAGATCGACCATCGTCATGATCATCTCCACTTCGTGGAAGCCGTCTTCCCGCTTGCGCAGCACGTCCAGCACGAGGTTGATTTTGGCCGGCGCTTTCTCATAAATTTTAGACAACGTTCTTCACCAACTTCCGGACGATACCTGTATGTAGGCTTGCTCCCAACCAAGAAAACTTTTACATCATTATAGCAAAGGATGCTCGCAAATGCGAAAAGAGGTCGAATTCTCGCGACCCGCGGGAATCCGCCCTCTTGGTTCGTCCGCCGTCAGGATCTCGGCGCTCTGGACGCCGCCTGCTCGGCGATCTGAATGGCGCGTTTCACCATATTGCCGGCGTCCTTCGTGCTGATGCCGCCCCATCCTTCTCGCTGAACCTTGTCGTAGATGCCCAGGTCCTTCGCCAACTCCGCTTTGAATTGCTCCGACATGACGCTTCTTCTTCTGCTCATCGTACGCCTCCTGCTCTCGATGTCTTGGGACGTTCAAGATTAGAATGCCTCGGATGTTCCGCAGGCATGCAAAACGGGCAGCACGGCGCCTTCGGATCGGCGCGGTGCTGCCCGTACTATTCAACCGTCTAATGCGACAAATAATTGATGCGAACCTGACCGTCGTCATTGCACAGCATCACTTCAACGGATTCGGTCAAAATATCGGCGTAGCTGTACGAAACCCGCTTGAACGTGTGCTGCTCCTGGTCCAGCTTGACAATGAAAACCGATGGGTAGATTTCTTCCAGAACCCCCGTGCGTTCGATGGTTTTGCGTCGTCCACCGTTGGCGCGGAGCATGATTTTGGAACCGACGTGAGGCTCCAGGCTTCGCTTGATATCGAGAAGCGTGTTTTTAGCCATGATCCACTACCACCTCTTTCCCTGTAAATTATATCTAAAAACAGGGGAGGTGTCAAATGAATCAAAATATTATATCAACGATGCGGATTTACTGTCAACGGTCATTTTCCTTGAGATTATCCGGTTTTTTTAAAAGATCCTTCATTTCCGTCACAAAATGTTCACATTTTGTTCAGAACTGGCTGCTTTCAAATTCGGGACGCCTATCCGGTAACGCCCCATCGTCTCGATGCCCCCTACGCCCTGCTTGCCGCTGATCGTATGCGCGATGACATCCGTAATGTTGATCGTGTCGCGGAACGGCGTGAACGCCGCGCGTACGGCCACATAGACGGGATCGAGCGCATGGATCATGATGCGGCCGGGAGAGCTGGCGAAATTCGCTCCCGCCTGAAGCAGCGCCTCGAAATGGGATTGGCATGCGCCCGCGACGACGACCAGAGAGTCCCGACTGCGCTCGTAATCCCTGGCGACGTTCACGGCGTGCACGAAGTTCAAGGAGTTCTTGTAGCTACTGAGCTGCTGCAGGTCCTGCCGCTGCTTCAGGACGCCGTCATGGCCTGTGATGACGACGATATCCGGATGGACTTGGGGAAGCATGCGCAGCAGCATGTGCGGCATCTGCGATTCATGGCAATGAACGCCTTCCGCGGGCACCTTCAGCTGCGCGTATACCTGCATGCTCTTCTTCAGATAATTCGGGTCGCCGTCCAGATGAAGCACTTTGCCCGGCATTTCGAAGAACGGCTGCCTCCGGTCGTCCAGCGCTCCCATAAACCCGATGCGGCTGAACTGTCGGCTTCGTTCCTCGCTGATCTTGCGCAGCGATTCGTTCGCTTTAATACGCGCTTGGCGCGTCCCTCCGAGCTCGTCCGGGTTTCGTACCGTTTGAAGATCCTCGATCGGCGCATCCGCCAGCAAGCGATAATCCGTCCCTCTGAGCACGGCTTGCCGAGCGGCGA
This sequence comes from Cohnella sp., assembly GCF_041641335.1. NCBI lineage: Bacteria > Bacillati > Bacillota > Bacilli > Caryophanales > Paenibacillaceae > Cohnella > Cohnella sp. The sequence goes on from NZ_JBEPYQ010000031.1 coordinate 27,103, forward strand.
ACGCCGCGACCCGGAATAACACGTCTCCGCCATAGGATTTCCGTACGACTAGATCCCCCTGCTTCATGGGCCACTCACCTCTCCGTCTATCCTATGGAGTCATGAGACGATGGGTGCGCGTCCGGGGGAACGGGATTCGCGCCGACGGGACGTTTTTATCCGAGCATGCCGCTGCGGGTCAGCGCTTCGCACACGGAGGCGAACTCCTCCAGAGACAGCGTCTCCGCACGCCGCTCCGGCTGAATGCCGATCTCCCGAAGCAGATCTCCCAGCTCGGCTTTGCGGTCCTTGCCCGAGAAGGCGGACAAATTGTTCGCCAACGTCTTGCGGCGCTGCGCGAACGAAGTCTGAACGACGCGGAAGAACTTCTCCTCGTCCGCAACGCGAACGGCAGGCTCCGGTCGGCGCTTCAGCTTGATGACCGCCGAGTCCACGTTCGGCTCGGGGATGAAAGCCTTGCCTGGCACGACGCATACCAGCTCGGGCTCGCAGTAGTATTGGACGGCGATGCTCAAGCTGCCGTAATCCTTGCCTCCCGGCTTGGCGGACATTCTTAAGGCGACTTCCTTCTGCACCATGACGACGATGTTCTCGATCGGCAGCTTGTCCTCCAGCAGCTTCATGATAATCGGCGTCGTCACGTAATACGGAAGGTTGGCGACGACGCTGACGCCGGCCAGGCCCGCGAATTGCTCCTGCCAGAGAGCGTGCAAGTCGGTCTTCAGAATATCGCTGTGGACGATGCTCACGCGCTCGTAAGGGGCCATGACGTCCTTCAGGATCGGAATGAGACGCCGGTCGATCTCCACCGCGGCGACCTTGCCCGCGGCCTTGGCAAGCCTCTCCGTCAGCGAGCCGATTCCCGGGCCGACCTCCAGCGCTCCGCGGGTTCCGTCCAATTCCGCCGCGGCGATGATCCGGTCGAGCACATTCCCGTCGATCAGGAAGTTCTGCCCGAGACTCTTCTTGAACGTAAACCCGTGCTTGCGAATAATTTCGCGCGTCCGGTTCGATGTGGCGATGTCGTGCATGCTGATTATCGTCCTTCCCGCTCCAACTGTTCCAGCGCCGCCTGAAACTCGGCCTTCGTAATCCGGAACATGAGACATCTCTTATAAAATTGTTTGCCGTTCGCGTAGCCGATGCCCAGAATTTCTCCCATCCGCTCCCTGCGGCTTGCGGACGCGGCATGAACGATGAGTCCGGCTTCGAGCAAGTCGTTCCATTCGATCTCCGCAGGCTCGTCCGTATCCGTCTCCGGCCCGCGAACCCGGTCCAACGCGCGGCGGATCGCCTCATCGGACGCATGCTCTACGCCGATGCCCCTGCGCCCGCGCGCCTCGTCCTTCGTCAGGAAGGCATGCTTGCACCCCGGCACGCGCTCGGAGACGATCTTGCGGATGCGTTCCCCCGGAGAGTCCGGATCGGTCAGCACGATCACCCCTCTGCGGGCTTGCGCAAGCTCGATCCGCACGAGCACGTCTTCCCCGATTGCCGAGCCTCCGGTCTCGATTGTGTCGGCGCCTACGGCCCGCTTAACCGCCGTCGTATCGTCCTTGCCCTCCACGACAATCATTTCTCGAATCATTCGTTTTCATTCCGCCTTTACTCCGCGCATTCCTTCAAGCGTATACGAGATCGCGGAAGAGGGCAAGTCCGGATGGTCGGCCCTCTAGGGCGTGTATGCATACTCCGAGGGTAGCAGATATGGCCGAATTTTTGTTCCATGCAAGGAACTTTTGTGAAGGCGTACCGGGGGTACGTCAAGCAAAAGTGACGAAGCAGGGGGCGAAAAGGCGGTGATAGATGCCCCTGAGCGGGTTTGCATACACGCCCCTAGCCCGCGCAACGCAAAAATCGGGAAGAAGCCCCAAGAGGCTCTTCCCGACGTAAAGCTCTATTGCATCGCAGCCGACCGACGCGACTAATCCGAGGACGGTTTGACCGGCCCGATCACGTATACCGTATACCCGCGTTTCAATCCGAACTTGTTGGCATACGATTCGCTGTCGTAGTAAATATCGATCTTCTTGCCCTTGACGGCGCTGCCCGTATCTTCCGCCCGGCGGAAGCCGATGCCTTCGATGTAGACCCACCAGCCCAGAGGAATGACTCTCGGGTCGACGGCGATCGTACGGCCTTCCTTCACGGTCGTTCCCGAACGGGTAACTCCGTAGCCTTCGTCCCCCTTGCTCTTGCCCGTGGAAGCGAAGTCCGCGGAATACGCGGTCAACGTTACGTTGCTCAGCATCCGTTTCACTTTGACGCTCTTGCCGTTCAGCTTGACGACCTTCGCTTCCGCGGCTGTCGGCGGTCCATTGTACGACGCCAGAGCCACTTCGGCCTTCTTCTTCGTTCCGATCGCGACGACCTGCTGCACGGCCGGCTTGGCGATCGTCTTCTCGATCATTTCCTGGCTGATCAGCTTGCCGTCTTCGTACACCTTCTCGGTTTTGTAGACGACTACGCCTTTTTGACCTTCGGTAACGACCTTCGTCTTGCCTTCTTCAAGCTCCGCGCTCTTCTGCTCCACAACCTTGAAGGCGATCGGGCGCTGGGTCTCTGTAACCTCTTTGCGCACGCGGACGACCGACACGGTCATTCCTTCCCGCAAGGGACTGCCAAGCTCCGGAACGACGCGGTCGTGCTCGGCCAGCTTGATGTTTAACGACTCAATGACTCCCCTAATCGTATCTTCGCTCGAATAAGCGATTTGCTGTTTGCCATCCGCTTTGATCATGACGCCTACCGCCCGGTCGATGACGAGCCGGCTTCCCTCTTTCAAGAGATCCGTGGCCGCCAAGGAGAGATGGTCGTTAGGTCCGATATAGATGTCCTGTTCTTCAAGCAATCCGAGCACGTTCGACGTTTTCGTGGAAATCACCTTCGAAACGCCGTTGTCGATAATCGTGATGCTCTTGGTCGCCGCCTTCTGCAGCAACGATACGAACATGATGGTGATGGCAAAAACGAGAATTGCGGCCAATAGCGCTGCACGCAAATGCTCATGCTTCCAACGCAGTGCGAAAAGCTTGCCGGTCGGTCGTGGATCATGGGTTTCCTGTACAGGAATTGCGCCCATATCTCGTTCCTCCTTCATAGCCCCGCCGTCGACTGTAATGCATGAATATTGTCAGACGCGACTAATCCAAAATGGTTAACGACTCTTGGCGATCGGACTCGAAATTTTCGCGGATTTCAGCCGGATCGATCAAGCGCCGCCTTCCCCAGTTCAGAATACTCACATGAGAGCATGTTACCCCAGGCAGTTGTGCTGGCAACACAAAAAGCCATCGAGACAGAGGATCTGTTCGTGGCTTCCGCATGATTGGAATTAAGCTAAGTAAAGTAGCGGCACGAGGGTGACCTCTCTCTATCACGCTTGCGGGGTTAGCTGTCGGATTCGGGCAAAGAGAGTCGCCCTAACGGCTGCATGCCCGACGCGTCACTCAGATAGAGCCGCCGTCCCGGCACTTGCCGTATTCACCCCAAGATTGCTCGGACCGCATTGGACGCTCACCTCATGATCGTCGCCGCGTTGGGTCCCCCACTCTCCCGTTCGGGAGATTAAGCGCACTGGAAAAGGAATGTCGTATTCAAACTTTCTGATGAAGATCATAACCTCTGCGCGATAACGGTGTAAAGACGACCGATTGAACGAATTTGCCCATTTTTAAGGAAAAACGATCGGAACCTGCGCGATAATCGCAACAAAAGTCAGTTTTTTCTTCGAAGTGGTCCGTTTTTCTTCCGTTTCTTCCGTTTATCTCGTTATCCCAAAACAGCGCCGGGCATTTTCGCTTGTAATTTCTGCAAGTTCCTCCAAAGAAATGCCTTTAATCTCCGCCGCCGTCTCGGCGACCAGACGCACGTAAGCGGACTCATTTCGCTTCCCTCGATAGGGGTGAGGCGTCAAATATGGAGCATCGGTTTCGATCAGCAATCGATCCATCGGAACCCTCTCCAACACCTCTTTCGGAACGCGAGCGTTCTTGAAAGTGACCGGTCCGCCGAAGGAAATATGGAAATTCATATCCAGGCATATTTTGGCCGTCTCCCAGCTTCCGGAGAAGCAGTGCATGATCCCTCCGACCTCCGAAGCCTTCTCCTCTTTCAGCAATTTTACAATATCCTCGTGCGCGTCCCGATTGTGAATGACGATCGGTTTGCCGATCCGTCGCGCCAACCGAATCTGTTCCCGGAACACCGTGTGCTGAACGTCCTTCGGCGAAGTGTCCCAGTAATAATCAAGCCCGATCTCGCCGATCGCGACGACTTTCGGATGGGTGGTGCACAGCCGTTCGATCCAGGCCAGATCTTCTTCCAGCTTCATGTCGACCGCATCGGTCGGATGCCAGCCTACAACGGCGTAAATAAACGGATATTTCTCCGCCAGCTCCAGCGTAGTCGGGATCGTTTCGCGGTTAAATCCGATGTTGACGATCGTGTCCACGCCGGCTTCCAGCGCGCGTTGAATCATTTCTTCTCGATCGTTGTCGAACTTGCGTGAATCGAGGTGGGCATGGGTGTCGATAAGCATGTCGATTCATATCCTCTTTTCTTCTATTATATAGACAATCTGGCGCGCGTTTCGGGACTGAGCAGATGAGCGTGAGGCAATAGCCGCTCCTCTGGGTAATAGATGTAATAGTTGCCCCGGTGCAAGCCCGCAATGGAGCGTATAATATCGGATTGGACCGAGATTTCCGTCAACTGATCGCGCTTGTCCAACAGCAGGATCGGAGGCTTCTCTTTGCCGTCCGGAAGCGCTCCCGGCTTGTAGACGTCATAGGGAGAATCTTCGGGGGTATCGACTTCCATATGATAGGAAGGATCGAGGCCGATGCTTCGCCACTGGCTGCGGACATCATCAAGCCATTCCCTGTATTCTCCGGTCAGCGGAGCGTACTTGTACAGCTGACGGTTCAGGAAACGCCGGCACAGATCCGACAGCAATTCGTCTCGCTCTTCCGACCACTGGCCGAACGCCGTCTGCACCATCGCTTCGTCGAGCTTCATATATTGTTCCAGCGTAACGGAGCGCGACAGCAAAGACCGGATCGGAGCTAGCATAAAGGAGAACTCGTATCCTGACGACAAGAGCTCGCTCGCCCTGCGGAAAATTTGTCTCAGCAGAATTTCGGAGCTGCGGGTGACGGGATGGAAGTAAACCTGCCAATACATCTGGTACCTGGACATCAAGTAGTCTTCGACGGCATGCATCCCGCTATCCTTCACGACGATTTTTCCCTGGAACGGGCGCAGCATGCGCAGAATACGGTCCAGATCGAACGTGCCGTAGTTCACTCCGGTAAAATAAGCATCCCGCAGCAGATAATCCATCCGGTCCGCATCCAGCTGACTCGATACGAGACTGACGACGATCGGCTTTTCGTACTTCTTGCGGATGACCGCGGCGACTTTGTTCGGAAATTCGGGGTCGACCTCGCGCAGCACGCGGTTGATCTCCGTGTCGCCCAAGACGACATTGCAGGTCCATTCTTCATGATCCGTACCGAATATTTGCTCCAAAGAATGGGAAAACGGACCATGTCCGACATCATGCAACAAAGAAGCACAAAGACTGAGTAATTTTTCCTCTTGCGGCCAGTCGCCGTATCCATTACGCTCAAACTGAGAAATTACTTTTCTTGTAATTTCATATACACCCAGCGAATGGGAAAATCGACTGTGCTCCGCCCCATGAAACGTAAGATAGGAGGTGCCTAGTTGGCGGATTCTTCGGAGTCGCTGGAACTCCGGCGTATTGATGAGCTTCCAGACGGTTAGATCCTGCACGTAGATGGAATGATGCACAGGGTCCTTGAAAACCTTCTCCTCATGTAATTTCGTCAACATGGACATCACCTCATATTTGTCAGCTTTCGACAAAGTCTTTGTCAAAAAATCGATTAAAGTCGAATTTTGTCGAATATCGTTTCCCTTTAATTTTCTCTTCGCCTAATTCCGCTATTTTTGAGAGATCGCCATAACTGAGAGGATTCTCAGACTTTATTTCAGGATTTTAAGTAATTCCTACATGCTTTCAGGTTGACTTTTTTGGGAATGGTTGGTACGATAGAGTACGGAAAACAGTGAACTTTGTCGAAAACTGGCGATAACGGACATAACTAGATTTACACGTTCGTTTTGTACTTATTTAATCTTACGAGAGGGGTATTACCAAATGATGAAATCTACCGGTATCGTACGTAAAGTCGATGAATTGGGACGGGTGGTTATTCCGATCGAGCTGCGCCGCACGCTTGGCATCGGAGAGAAAGACGCTCTGGAAATTTACGTGGACGGCGAGCGCATCATGCTTAAAAAGTATGAGCCAGCATGCATCTTCTGCGGCAACGCGGAGAACGTCACCTACTTCAAAGGAAAAATTGTTTGCAGAGAATGTTTGAAGGATTTACCTTCCCCTGTGACAAATTAGAGAAAATAGTTTATAATAAAATTTGTATTCTAATAATTGTTAATTCCAACCTTTTTATACTCCTTGCCCCCTCCCGATGTCGATCTCGGGAGGGAATTTTTTTGCTTTGCGGTACTACTCGTCTCCATTCTCCTCGAGCAGCGCCCGGTAGACGTCCCGCTTCGATATTCCCCGATCTGCCGCAGCCGATTTCATCGCATCCTTGCGGGCTTGTCCGGCCGTCTCATAATGCGCGACATGCTGCGTTAGCGATACGGAAGTCCACCATGCGTCCGCTTGCTCTGCGCTCGCCTCCCGATTTCCGTTTTCCGAACGCGTTCCTTCTATTAATATACAACATTCCCCGAGCGGAGCGTTCTGCTCGATGTGCGCCAGACAAGCCTCGACCGTGCCTCTGACGACCTCTTCATGCTTCTTCGTCAGCTCGCGAACGATGGCCATTTTTCGGTTGCTCCATCTCTCGCCGATCGCCGCTACGGTTTTCTTGAGCCGATGAGGGGACTCGTATAAGATTAGCGTTCCGCTCTCGCCCTCCAAACCTTCAAGCAGCTTGTGCACGCCCTTGCGTTCGCGCGGCGGAAAACCGACGAACAGGAAGCGATCGGTCGGCAGGCCGGAGATGATCAGCGCCGACAACGCGGCGTTCGCGCCCGGAATCGGCACGACAGGAATGCCGGCAGCGGCGGCGTCCCTCGCCAGATCCTCTCCGGGGTCGGAGATTGCGGGAATGCCGGCGTCGCTGACAAGCGCCACGTGCTGGCCTTCCAGAAGCAGCCGAATCAATTCGGGACCGCTGGCCTCCCGGTTATGCTCATGATAGCTGACAAGCCGATTCTGAATGTCGAAGTGCGTCAGCAGCTTGCGCGTCTGCCTCGTGTCCTCGGCGGCGATCAGTTGGACCTCCTTGAGCGTACGAATCGCGCGAAACGTCATGTCCTCCAGGTTGCCGATCGGCGTCGCCACCAGATACAGCGTGCCCGGCTTCTCGCGCGCGGCGAAGCTCTTTTGAACCGTTGCCGTCTCCGAGGAAACTGGGCTCGTTGCCGGACTTTCTCCGCGCTTGTCCTTTGTTTTGTTCACGACCGTTTCTCCTCCCCCTCCCGATTTCTTTTGACCGCCGGCGTGCGTCCGTTCGTTCGCTTAAAGTCGGGCAATTCCGCCGCTTGACCGTAAAATACGGCCAACAGCTCCTGCGTATACTCCCCGTCCTCTTCGTAGACGATCAGCGGCGGCAGCAGACGGACTTCGGGCCTTCCGTCACGCGTTCCTTCTATTAATATCATATTCGCCTCCGCATCCTTGCGGGGGTGCACGAAGCGAATTCTCTTCGGCTCGATCCGGTAACGGCGCATCAGATCGATCATATCGGCCATCCGGCTCGGGCGGTGGACCATCGCGACTTTTCCTCCGGCCTTTACGCTCCTGGCGCACGCCGCGACGACGTCCTCCAGCTTGCAGCCGATCTCGTGCCGGGCCATCGCCTGATGAATATTTTCTTTGCGGTCTCCGCTGGCCACCGGCAAATACGGCGGATTCACCGTGACCGCATCGTACAGTTCGCCCTCCGGCTTCCACTCGCGCAGATCGCCTTCTATAATATGTATCCGATCGTTCAAGCGATTAAACTTCACGCTCCTGCTCGCCATGTCTGCAAGGCGGGGCTGAATTTCGACGCCGTCGATCGTCGCAGCCGTCCTCGTCGTCAGCAGCATCGGAATAACGCCGTTCCCCGTGCACAGATCAAGTATACGCCCCCTCGGGGGCACTCCGGCAAATCGAGCAAGCAGCACCGCATCGAGCGAGAAGCTGAACACTTCGGAGCTTTGAATGATTTTCAGATCGTGGGTAAGGAGATCGTCCAGCCGTTCCCCGGGCTGCAGAAGCTGTCGTTCCGCGTTCACAGGCTCGTGCCTCCTCTTCTATATACTTACGCCACACTTAGCTTACTTGATTCGACGCTTGATCGCAAACCGGCTTGCACGTTGTCTTCAAGCCCGACAGAACGGTGATCGAGGACCCGGTTTCGGGTTCCCCGTTGGTCGTTTCGACCGGACCTCCGCCAGGCGCTCGCGGCTCATGCCAACGCCGTTGTCGACAACTGCGTTGCGGAGAACATCCGCAGGGTGTACACGAAAGAGCCCCTGCATCTAAGCGATGCGGGGGCTCGGTACTCACTGAACCCAATGGGCAGCTGCAAAATAGAAAGGAATTCCGATGATGAGGTTTAAGGGGAACGTTATTCCCAGAGCCATTCCCAAGTAAATGGAAGGGTTGGCTTCCGGCACGGATGTCTTTAGGGCCGCCGGTGCCGCAATATAGGATGCGCTGCCGGCCATCACCCCCATCAAGGCCGTCCCGCCGAGCGATAAGCCAACAACATCTCCTATTATTACGCCTAGGACGCCACACCCCAACGGCATGAATAGACCAAACAGGATTAGCTTCATTCCGTGTTTTCTTACTTCCGGCAGTCTCTGTCCGGCAGTTATCCCCATGTGGAGCAAAAACACCATTAAAACGCCTTTATACATATCTATAAACAGGGGTTTCACAACGGAAATCGCGTTATCGCCGCTCATCCATCCAATAAGAAGACTGCCCAATAGGAGAAGCACGCTCTTGCCAAATAAACTTTCTCGAAGCAGCTCTTTGTCAAAAAACTTGACCCAGAAGGCCGCATCTCCCGCCATGATTCCCAGTCCTCTTGAAGCCCCCGCCGCGGTCCCTTTGCTCTTCTCTATCCATCTTAGTAGAAATAATGAAAGGATGATCGCCGGACTTTCCATAATTACAATCAGAGCATTCATGAAGCTTTCGTAGGATTCCCCTCTATGCTCAAGAAAGGATAAGGCTGCGCCATAGGTGACTATGCTGACCGAACCGTATGCGGCCGCCAAACCAATAGAGTTTTGCAGGTCGATCTTCATCCATTGAAGGATAGGAAGAACGACTAACGGGATTACGAAACCTAGAAACAAAACCCCGCCTATGGGCTTTATTAAAGTAACCAGCGAATAATGGGATAACTCTAGTCCCCCCTTCAAACCTATGGAGATGAGGAGATATATACTTAAGGCTTCACCTACGACCGACGGAATCTTCAAGTCGGATTTAATCCATACCGAAATCAATCCCAACGCGAAAAATAAAACGACAGGCGATAGTAAATTTTGAAAGATGATCTCGTTCATTCCGCACTCCTTCTTCTGAAATAAAAAACCGGCTATTTCATGCATTGCGATTAAGATACCCGTCATCCTTGGCATCTTTCGCTCCGCATGAAGCAGCCGGTTTATCCTCAACTAACCGTCATTCAGGACGGTCATTTGACGATCTCCCGTTTCCTTTATTAGGACATCATAGTTCTTTCCAGATCTTTTGCCAGCCGAAAGACCATAATACGCTCACCGGTCTTCGTGCTTAAATCTGTATGAAACGAAACAACCTCGGCTCCCGATAACTTGAACATGATATCGGACAGCTCTTCGATTCCCGATTCCACTAAATCGGAGCGCATTTTCTTTACCGATAGTAAACCTTCCCGGGTCTCTGCCAGCTTATATTCTGCCTGTGTCAAAACTCCTTTAAGCATGACAATCACCATATCCCGAAGGATGTCCGTCTTTACCGTGACAGAACCTCTTCCTAAATAGTCCTTTTCCCATTGCGTTAATGCCTTGCTTATTTCGGATTCCAATCGCCCTTTCGTCAACCCTCTCACCTCCAATAAAAAACGGCATACAGCTTCACCAATATAGGTGGCCATATGCCGATTTACTTCAAACTAAATCCCAACTAATCGTCCTTATTTTCACCTGAACAATAACCCATTATTCAGCCGCTAATAATGATTTGTATGGGGTTTTATTATGAAATCTGTCGGGCTATTAAACTATAATCATACTATATCTTTGATGGTCTTTTGTCAATGTATGGCCCCCCTCACTGCCGAGCCCGATAATCCCCCGGAGTGACCCCGCAATACTTTTTTGAAATACTGAAAAAGTGCCGCACGTTCTCGTACCCGACCTTCTCCGAGATCTGGTGAAAGGATAGCCAATTCCTTCTTATGCGTCGAATCGTTCGGTGACGAACCCGTCCACTTCGCCGGAAAATACGTTTATCGGACCGGACGGACGCAAAGCCGCCGTCAGCCTCCAACGTTGGGAGATAGACGCTCATCCTTTTTTTATCGACAATCTTGTACGTCCCTAAATATGGAGATGGTCGGAGTCATTGAGCAATACCATTCAGAAACACAGTAATTCGGTTTAAGTTTACACTTCTCCGGAAATAATGTAATGTATGATTAACATTTTTCGAGGAGTTGTGCGGATATGAACTTTATTACGGATGAGAAGATTTTAAAAGTGCTTCGAGGATACAATGACTGGTGGAGCACAAACCAAATATCCTCAGACCTAACGAAACCGGTCAAACGACTGGCTTATTACGAAGCCAAAAAGATATTCGAGCATCCTCAAATTAGAAGAGAAATTATTTTGTCCGGTCCTCGTCGCGTTGGAAAAACCACGATCATGTACCAAACCATTGAGGACTGCTTACAACGGGGAGTTCCTTCAAAAAGTATTTTGTATGTTTCCTTCGACCATCCCATGCTAAAGCTATGCGATATCGGAAGAATACTCGAGGTTTTCCAAAACAACTTAAATCCCAATGAGCGCGAACTCTACCTCTTCTTCGATGAAATTCAATATGCGCAGGATTGGGATCTTTGGCTAAAGACGCTTTACGATCGTAACCCCGGCTTCCGGATCATGGCGACCGGTTCGGCAAGCCCCGTACTTGCCGAAAAAGCAAAAGAGAGCGGCGTAGGCCGTTGGACAACCATCCGTATTCCAACGCTTTCTTTTTACGAGTATATCGATCTCATGGAAATTCCCAAGCCGGAGCTGGCCAAGGACATTTTCCCACCCGCTTTAGGTTCGTTGGAGCCAGCCAAGCTGGCCCAGGTTATGATGAGTTTAGAGCCTTTGCAAAAGTATTTTCATCGCTACTTGCTGGTTGGCGGCTTCCCCGAAGTAGCTATTGCGGATGATGTCCATTTGGCCCAGAAAATCATTAGAGAGGATGTCGTGGACAAGGTTCTGAAACGCGATATGGTCTCCCTGTTTCCCATTCGAAATGTTGCGGAATTGGAACAAATCTTCCTCTACCTGTGTATGATAAGCGGCAATATTGTCGTTCAAGATACCATCGCCAAAGAAGTCGGCGTTTCGAGGCAAACTGTCGCGAATTACATGGATTTTTTAGAACAGGCCAATTTGATTTATATCAGTCCCCCTACGGAGCAAACCGGAAAAAAGGTGCTTAAGGCAAAACCGAAGATTTATTTGGCAGATGCAGCTATTCGAAATGCCGTACTGATGATTGGCGAGGAAGTACTTACGGATTCGGATGAAATGGGAATGATTATCGAAACGGCTATCTATAAGCATATCCATTCCTTTAACTACTTGGACACTACCCAAGTCGGTTATTATCGAGATCCGAAAACAGACAAAGAAATTGATATCATCGTGACTTATCGAACCCTATCCAAAATTTTGATTGAGGTGAAATATCGCGAAAATACGGGATTATCTAATAAGGAAGCGATTGTAGAGTGGGCCAATGATGCGAAAAGTGCCGCTGCAATTGTCGTTACCAAAAACAGTTCCGATTACGGCAACACGAGCCATTTTACCAGAACTCCGATTACGAAAATCCCTGCCTTTGCTTTCTTGTATCTGCTCGGTCATGCAGAATATACAAGGTATTTAGACTCTATAAAAAGAAAATAAGATCAGCCGCAAAAAAGCAACGTGCCGATCAGGCCCGTTGCTTTTATCTATTATTTACTTAAAAAAGACAAACAGAACAAGCAATCGCCTTCCATCCGCAGATGACCGTAGTACACGTTGCAGATATGGAAGCCTTCGTGATACAGTCGGGCAAGGTTGTCGTACCCTTCCCCGACGCTCGCGCTGGCCGCGGGCGCTTGCTCGGCGTTCCCCTTCGCGACAGCCGGTTCTTCCGCCGCTTCCTGGGTGACCGCTACGGGTTCCGTTTCCCGCTTCAATACTTTTCTGAGCTGCTGATTTTCGATTCGCAGCCGCTGGTTCTCCTCCAGCAGCTCCTTGAACTTCAGCTTGAGATCTCCGAATTCGGCATATACTTTACCCAAATGCGATTCGAGTTCATCCATATGAAGGAAAGTGTCTTTCATGAACAGATATCCACCTCAAGGCATCCGCTTATGTCATTTCGGAAGGTCCGATCACTTCAAGACGACATCGTCGAAGGGCATTTCTTTGACCTTGCCCAGCTCGAACAGCTGTACGTGCACGCTTCGGGAACCGAGGTTAATGCCAACGACTTTACCCTCTCCGAGCGACGTCACGACCGTCTTGCCTACCGCCGGCAATTCTTCTTTGGCGCTTTCATAGTTGTCATGCTCGTACTTCAAGCAACACATCAATCGGCCGCACAAACCGGAGATTTTCGTCGGATTCAGCGACAGATTCTGATCCTTCGCCATCTTGATGGATACCGGCTCGAAATCCCCCAGCCACGAGGAGCAGCACAGCACTCGCCCGCACGGCCCTATTCCGCCAAGCATCTTGGCTTCGTCGCGCACCCCGATCTGCCGCAATTCGATGCGGGTCCGGAATACGCCAGCCAAATCCTTCACGAGCTCCCGGAAATCGACTCGCCCTTCGGCCGTGAAGTAGAAAATGATTTTGTTCCGGTCAAACGTGTATTCCACGTCCACGAGCTTCATCTTGAGCGCGTGATCCTTGATTTTCTGCAGTCCGACGGTAAATGCGTTCTTGGCTGCGTTGCGGTTCTCCTCGACGGCCTTGGCGTCGGGGTCCCCCGCGATTCGGATGACCTTCTTCAGAGGAAGAACGACATCCTCTTCTCCTACCGTCTTCGGGCCGACGACGACTTTGCCGTATTCAACGCCGCGTGCCGTCTCCACGATGACATGCTGATCTTTGGATACCGGATGCTCGGCGGGATCGAAATAATAGATTTTGCCCGCTTTCTTGAAGCGGACTCCCACCACATCGTACAAATCTACCCCTCCCGCACGTTCACCAGAAATTGCTCCAGCGCCAGTTGCGGCGCCACGTGAGCTTTAATTCTCCTTGCTGCCGTCAACGCGGACTCCATGATGGTTACCCAAGACCCGATCGAACGGCTCCAAGCCGTCTTGGAGATCCATTCCGCCTGATCCGGGAACACCATATGGCTGTGACGGTCGGTCATGGCGTAAATCATATCTCTATACCACAAAGCTAACAATTGTAGCAAAATGTCAACATGTTCGGCGAGCTCCGTCTTAAACACCTGCTGTTGTGCTTGAAGCACGCTGGCGGCGAACCGGGACGGACTCTCCTTGCCTAATTGTATCACTACGTTTCGGATATCTGCAAACCAATTCTCGTCTACCAATTTCCGGCTGGCCGAAAGCCCGGACGACAAGTGGACGGCCGCTCGCGCCAGCAGCGGCGATTTGCCCTCTTGTACGAGAAGATTCTCCAACGCCTGACGATCGCCCGGAACGAACGGGACGAGCTGCGTCCGCGACAGAATGGTCGGCAGCACGGCTTGCGCGCTCGGTGCAAGCAGGATGGCGACGACGGGGGAGGGAGGCTCCTCCAGAAACTTCAGCAGGCTGTTGCCTGCCTGGACCGTCATCGTCTCGGCCGCTTGGATGATGTACACTTTATAGCCCGCTCCGGAGCTGCGATAGGAGAGCTCGCGCTGCAGCGAACGAATCTGCTCGATCTTGACGGTCGCGCCGTCCGGCTGAATGACGTGCAGATCCGGATGGTTGCCGTGAAGCACCTTGCGGCATTCCAGACATTCTCCGCAAGCGTCTCCGCCGCCCCTCTCGCAAAAAATCGCCTGCGCGAACGCTTGCGCCATCTCCATTCGTCCCGAACCGGGCGGTCCCGCGAACAGGTAGGCATGCGCAAGCCGGTTCGCCGCAAGCGCATTGCGCAGAAGCGATTTCGCCCTGTCTTGTCCCGCAATCTGTTGAAAACCCATCTAACGAAAGCTCCTTAGTCGAGACTCAAAATGCAATGTTGATCAGAAGGCCGCGAATCTCCCCGACCTTCTGAAGTAAATCGATCCGTCCTTCTTCACTCTGCAGCAGTTCTTCGCCCATGCCCACGAGCATCGCGTCGACTTCTTCGAGCAGCTTGTAGCGCTTGCCGCGGCCTCTCCGGTCCCAGCCTCTCGTCTCCTTCAAGGCAATGCCGCGGCGAACCGTATCCTCCAGGAACGCCTTGACCATCTGCCGGTACAGCACCAGCTCCCGAATCGTCATGGAACGGGTCAACCGATCCCCCTGCATCCGAATGTCCTCCAGCTTGCGCTGCAGCTCCTCGTGCGTCCGCTGTTCGTCCTGCTGCTGCATCAGATCGCCGAAGCTCTGGGACTGTGCGGGCCTGGCCGGCAAATCTCCGCGTTGGATCGTCTTGCCGACGGGATATAGCCCCGGTTGGATTTTCATGTCCGTTCACACCGCCCAACCGTTAGAAATGTTCGAACCTTTCGACCGGAAGCACGAATACGGCCGCTCCGCCCACCTGCACCTCGACGGGGAAGGGAATGTAGGAATCCGCCGCTCCGCTGACAGGCGATACCGGGGTAACCAACTGGTCGCGCACTTTGCAGCTCGAACGAATGACATCCAGCGCGCCCTGCACCCGATCGTCTTCGATCCCGATCAGAAACGTCGTATTGCCGGCGCGAAGAAATCCGCCGGTACTGGCCAGCTTGGTCGCCCGAAACCCTTCCTTGATCAACGCGTTGGACAACCGGTTGCTGTCCTTATCCTGAATGACTGCAATAAGTAATTTCATGTTCAGGCCTCCTGTTAGATGTAATAGGGGTCTGTCGAATTTTTGCTTATTTCTACTATATTAAATTGGACACGGGTATGCTAAAATCCTTTTTTAAATGACTCCGTCAGCGATTTCTCCACCAGTTTCCAAGCCGACTCGGCCAGAAGGGCAGGCTCCTCGCTTGCATCCAGCGTGCGGATGCGTTCGGGAAACTTCTCGGCGATCTGCAGATAGCCTTCGCGAACTTTCCGATGGAACGCCAGTCCCTCCAGATCGAGCCGATTCACCTCGCGATGTTCGTTGTCCGCGATTCTCGCCAACCCGACCTCGGGGTCTAGATCCAAGTACAAGGTAAGATCGGGCATGCAATCTTCGGTGGCGAAACGATTGATGTCCCAAACCTTGTCTACGCCGAGCCCGCGCGCATGCCCCTGATACACCAAGCTGCTGTCCACGAATCGATCGCAGATGACGATGCTTCCCCGCTCCAGCGCCGGCATGACGATCTCGGCGAGATGCTGCCTCCGGGCTGCCGCGTAGAGCAGCGCTTCCGTCCTCGGCTCCATCTTCGTGTTTTTCGTATCCAGAATGACGCCCCGAATCGCTTCCGCGATCGGGCTTCCCCCCGGTTCGCGGGTTCTGATCGTCCTTTTCTTCGTTTCCTTATATATTCTCTCCGTCAATCGCGTGATCAGCGTCGTCTTGCCCGCTCCATCCCCGCCTTCTTATAAAGACTTGCAAAAATGTCTAAACGGCTGAATCCCTTATCACACAGGGATTTTTACTTAATATGGTTCCATTATATTATTAGACAGCTCGATAGTCCATGAAACTGAATTAATGTTTAGGATATTACAAAAAATGGATAAAAACTTAGACATATTTCTATATAATGCTCCCATAGTCTGAGACACGGGAGGTAAAAAAATAAGTTATAATGAAACCATGGAAAAACGGAACCGATATACCGCAGAGTTTAAAACAAAAGTCGTGCTGGAGGTGCTCCGTGAGGAGCAGATCGTAAACGAGATTGCCGCTAAATACGAGCTCAGCCCTGTAATGATTAGCCGATGGAAGTCGGAGTTTCTAGAACGTGCCACCACGGTGTTTGAGAAGAAGACCAGTGAAGTGGAAAAAGCAAGAAAGGAGTACGAAAGCAAGCAAGAGCATCTGGAGAAGCTGGTTGGCCAACTCACGGTAGAGGTCGACTGGCTCAAAAAAAAATCTGGCCTCAAATGAACCGTGTGAAGCACGTAAGGCAATGATTGAGCGTGACAATGTTGAGATCACCATCAAACGCCAGGCGGATCTTCTTAGTATTAACCGAACGAGCGTATACCGTCCCGAGAAGGAGCGAACGGAGAACGAAGCCAATGTAAGGATGATGCATCGGATCGACGAAATCTATACGAAGCAGCATTACTTCGGCTATCGGCGCATGACCTGGTTTCTTCAAGAGCAGGGTTTTGAGATTAATCATAAGCGTGTGCAGCGTCTCATGCGACGTATGGGCTTGGAAGCGATCTACCCCAAGCCGAACCTGAGCAAGCGCCTGCATGCCACATATACCCGCCCTTATCTGCTTCGCGGCTTACCAATCGACCGTCCAAATCAGGTCTGGGGGATTGACATCACCTATATCCGGATGGGTAAGGGATTCATGTACCTGTTCAACATTATCGATTGGTACAGCCGTAAAGTCATCGATTACGAACTGTCGAGCACGCTCGAAAAGGGCTTTGTCCTGAGATGTCTCAAACGTGCCTTCCGTCGCGGCAAACCTGAGATCATGAACAGCGACCAGGGCTCCCATTTCACAAACCCCGATTATCTTGAACTGCTAGAGAAAGCAGGAGTGAAGGTTTCGATGGAGGGCAAAGGCCGGGCAACGGATAACAGCCGCACAGAGCGTTATTTCAGGTCGCTTAAGTACGAATGCATCTATCTCAATGAATTTGAAGACCCTCGCGCGCTGCGTAAAGGGATAGCTCACTATGTCCAATTTTACAATACAGAACGGCCTCATGCATCTCTAAGAGGAGCCAAGCCTGATCAATTCTATGCCCATTCCACTGACAAAATCGCATCGTAGACTGCAGTCTACAAGATAAGGAGGATTAACTTATTCCTTAGAAATTCGTCTTGACAATAGGGGGCATTACACTAGACATACTTCTAGATATAATAAAAGGGTGAACCCAAAGTATCACCCCTTTAGCTAGTACTTATTCATTCTTTGCTAAAAATTGATCCAATACTTGCTTCACCTCTTCAAACACAACGTTAAGTGTCTCATTTGCATTTATTTTTATAATTCGATCTGGGAATCTATTGATAACCTCTAAATAACCTTCTCTTACTTTCTTATGAAAGGCAAGCGATTCGAGATCTAAGCGATTTATTTCTCTATTTTCATGTTCCTGTATACGTTTTAGTCCCAACTCTGGATCGACATCCAAGTATAAAGTCAAATCGGGAAACAGATTATCAGTGGCGAACTGGTTAATCGACAGAACTTCATCTACTCCCAGCCCTCTTGCATACCCTTGATAAGCAAGACTACTATCAATAAAGCGATCACAAATTATCGTTTTCCCTTCACTAAGTGTGGGGGATATCTTCTCTTTGAGATGCTGTCTTCTTGCGGCTGCGTATAAAAGAGCTTCAGTTCGGCCGTCCATCATGGTGTTATTCTTATCCAGAATAACTGACCTAATCTGCTCAGCAATTGTGATCCCTCCTGGTTCACGTGTGGTAATCACTTCAAGCCCTTTTGAAGTAAGATATTGGGATGCCATCATTACAATAGTTGACTTTCCCGCACCTTCATTCCCCTCTGCGGAAAAAAAATAACCTCTTTTCATTTATTACGGTCCCCGATCATTTTTTATTGAAACAAACTTATTTCGTTTATTATAACTCAAAAGCTCATTGCTTAGGCGGTGATTTTCTTCCTCCAGCTTTTGGTTAGTCGTTATTTGCTCTCCCAGCTGCTCATTTTGTTTTTGAAGTTGATAACTCAGATGTTCTATTGAAGCATCTCTTTGTTGCATAAGGTAAATTTGATGTTCTAATTCGACAATTCTATCGATCAGCATTGCTTCTCTACGAAATAGATCACTCTTTAACTGCTGTTCTCTAGAATATTCAATGTACCTCTCAAGTATATTGTTATTATATATGGTCTGTCTCGCGATACCTAATCTTTCAACAATATAGGATTTATTAATCGCCGAGTTTTTATAGGTTTTTAGGCTTTCACTTCGGGATAAATCAAGCCCCCTTACGATTTCCTCTATCCCTTTTATGTATTTCTGAACGTTTGGCTTTAATGATTCAACCCCATTAGTTTCACCAATAGCTTTTAATTTTATATTTATTACTATTTCATCGGAGATATCCATTTCGCCACCTCATCATAAATCTGATTTCGATTATTAATGATTTCGACAAGATGAGGGTAATCTTGCCTTGTTCTTTCCTCACCTGTATATTTAATGTCTTCATTCAATTCATTGAGTTCAGGAATAAAATAATGAGTAATTAGTCGATATAATTTCTTTTCTTCCCTTGAACTTTCGACTAGGTATCCATTTTTTTGGTTATATTCGATCGTACTCCTTATTGATAAGTAACGGTTATATGTAATGTCAATGTATTCAAAGCTTACTATGTGATGCTGTACTTCTGGTATATCAAGATATTCATTTTTGGGACACTTTCGTCCATAGTTACTTTTTATACAAAAACCTTGTTCTTTTTCTCTTATAGGAACCTCGCCCTGTACCTCATCAATAAGTGACTGGATATCAATTGAGATGTGGTATTTACCTTCGTTTATAAAACGATCGATCTTTCTATGGATGGACTTCGAATCCGAATCAGTTGCAACAAGTTCTTCAATTGTTTTTTTGATGAGTTTTTCTTTGTTTTTTCGCTTCTCATGTTCCCTAATGTAATGTAACGTCATTTCATGACTCAGATGATTCATGTGTTCTCGTATCCAGTCAATATGTACCCCTTGTTCGTATAGTATTGTCGCTAAAGTCACTCTAAATTGATGTGGTAGTGGAAAGTGAATTGTATCAGTGGGATTAAGTCCCTCTAAATATGAGTTGTTTAAATAGTAGTCCATTCTATTTTTTGTTTCTTGAACGAACAATTTATTTAGCCTTGTTTCTGTGAGATTAATACAATCAATTGTTGTTTTATACCTTGCGACGAATCGGAGAATGTTTCTCCGAACCCAGGTAGCAGGAGCACTATATGTCCCAGCCTCAAGTAAATAATTCGAATTATCTCTGCGCTTCTTCTTCAAATAAACAAGTAAATCATATGCCTTTTCAGCTTTATCTGTTAGGATTGTCTTTGTCCATTTGTATTCATCACTTTGGATTGTCTTAAATGTTTTATATTCTAAATAAGAAACCTGTTTGGTTCCTTCTAATATTGATATAGTTTCTTTTTTATCGCACTCTAGCTTCACCAACTCTCCCACTCTCATGCCAGTTTGCGAAAGCAGCATGATAATACAAGCCTGTATTTGTTCATTTTCAGGACTGTTTGAATCATTAATAATTTGCATAGCTTGAACTATCAGTTGATTGAAGAAAACCCTCGGGATTTCATCTGTTTTGCCATCTTCTCTTTCAGCAAGGTATAAACTCATATCTGCTTTTTTTAACGCATTACATTGTTCGGAATATTCAAGCCTTTTGTTAAGCCTCTCAAGCTGCTTTAGTAAATCAATAAATGTAGTATAGTATTGTATTCTTGTGGCCTCGGTCCATTTTTGATTTAAACATGCTTTGAATTTAACTATTACATCATTTGTTATAAGTTCAGGCCGAAAGATATGACTTTCAGATAAAAATTTGCTGATAAAATTCAAATGATTCATTTTTGAATAAATCGTTGAAAATTCCAACTTGTGAAGTACTACCGACTTAAAGATCAGTAACTTGGCAGCATTTTTTATAACCACTGTCAATTTTGTAAAGTCAAATTTCAGTAAATGTTGCGGCCTATTCAGTTGGTCAAGCTCCGAGAAATCCCACTCATCTTCAGAAAAATATATTTCTTTTCCAATTGCAGGAATTGGGAGCTGGAAGATCCCATTTACTTCCTCTTCCCATGCAAATATATTTGCAATCCTATCTTTTTCCCAATGGATGCCATTTACTAGGACACTTGATGATTTACCCAAGCTTTTTTTCCAACCTCTCTTTAAATTCATACATTTTACAGAGATATGCTACGTAAATTTTCTTTAAAGAAAGAAGTTCTTCTTTTTCGTCGTCTTCTTTGCATTCGGAGATTGATAAATCTAATTTTTCTATACTTCTCTCAAAATAGGGGATTCTATCAACTGTCGTAACAAAGCTTTGACAAACAAGACACTCCGAGTCTTTCTCTTTAATACAGGTATTAAAGCTACAATAACCGCACTCATCTTTAACCTTTCTTTCATTAAGGTTGTCAGCCATTTCAACCATTGCTGATTTTGGAGAATCAACAATTTGTCCTAAAATATTGACGTCTCCAATAATAACTTTATGTAGTGCTTCAAGATAGTCCTTATAGTTAGGCTGGCGATAATGTTGCAATGTAGTTCTTAAATCTCTATGACCGGTTCCAAGATGAATCTCAAAAATACTCTTCCCCTCTTTTTTTCCCTCCTCATAAATAAAATTCATGAAAGTATCTCGTAGGTTATACAACTTATACGGACCACCGGCAAACGGTAAAGATCGTATCATTTTGATGAACCTTCTGCCTACTAAATCCCTGGTGATCACTTTGATTTCATTTTTTTTCGAAGTATGTAAAAATAAAAACCCCCTAATATCCGGTTGAGCATTTACTCTTATTTCTTCTGTAACTTGAAAGGCTTTCTCAATCAATCTAACGGTATATAAATTGATGTAATAGTCTTCAGTATGATTTCCGGACCCTTTCCGTTTAGTCATTAATATTTTCTCAGCAGTATTCGGACCATCTTCTAAAGCGGAGGTTCTCATATCTAGGACTTCGCTAATCCTCAAATTTGTAGTTAAGCATATATTAACAATAATCCAATTCAGTTTTTCTAAGATCGTCCCTTCTCTTGATTGCCTTTTGTACTCAGTTACCAAGAGCTCCAAATCCTCTTTAGTAATAGGATTTCCGCCTGAAACTTTGATTTTTTTACGCCTCAAATAATCGAATGCAGCGTTCTCTACCTTGCTTAAATCAAACTCTTGGATATGCTTAAGAAAAGTTTTAACTGCGTCTGTAATAGTATTTCGCGTTTCTTGATTGCTGTATTCGCTATAAATATTCATCCGATATAAAGCTATTACACTGGTTGAAAAATAAAACTGTTTGCTATTAAAACTTTTCAGGTTTCCGTTAATGTCAATCCAATTTAAAAACCACCGTATCACTTGATATATTTTTATTCTTGTATTGATATTATTTGAGCCAAACCAAATAAAGTGTTTTGCCATGTATCGAAAATTCGGATTGTTGATTTCCGAAAAATCAATTGCATAAGTCTGGCTTTTCCGTAACGCGGTAGTAAATTCCTCTTCACCATTAAATATTAATATCCATCGGTCAAAGAATGGAATTTTGTCATGAGGATTTAAATAAACGGATCTATAACCACGATCATATGAAAGATGAAATTGACCTCTCCCTAAAAATTCTCTCGATAGAACATCACCTGGTGAAAATAAGGCATGTTTGTTCAATAAAAATAAATAAAACCTACACAAGTAATTAATAAGCCTTTCCCTTCCAATAGAAGTACCGTGTTTTAATGAAGAATAATACGTATATTGTCTATCAAACGTTGAGTTATTAAAATCTGAGTACAGCTGTAGACTTTCACTTATTTTTCCTAAACTATTATTAAAGTGTTTAATAAATAACTTCAAGGCAGTCTTCTTTAACTCAGATTCATTAAAACTAAGAACGAACTCATGTATTATTGTCCTTAGAAATATTGACTTTGTTTGTAAGTCAAAATAAACTTTATAATTTTTTACATCCACATAAAACAAATTGAAAGGAATTGATTCAGGCGAAAAATATTCCATGGAAGTACCTTTGCATTCATCAAACAACCAAGTATTTTGTCTCAAATAATCAGAGAACTCATCTCTAATTATTTCGTTTAAATAAACGATTTTATATAACTTTCGGTAGTAATTTGCATTAATACGATCTTTATTAATTGCTCTGCACATATGATTCCAGCATAGTTGGTCAATCGTTAATGATGCGAAACTGGAAACAAAAGACTGGGGACGAAAGTGACCATTTTCAACCTCAAGTAAATACTCAATTAGTAGATCTTTTAATCGTATATCAGCTACTTGCTTATGAACTAGTCTCTTAATATATTCAGATCTGCTAAGAGATGTCGAATTCATTTTCATCCCTCTTTCAACTCCGGAATTATTCTGTGCATATAATTTGTTGAATCTTGGTTAGCCTTATATTTGTCCTCAATAGTAGGTCGGAAATAGTACAAAACTGACTGCAAGCTCGTCTGGCGTAAGGCATGCATAACATCTAAATGCGAAGCATTCTGATATTTGATTAGGAACATCGCATAACCGTGTCTAAACCGATGACTAAGGTTATTTCTCCTTACATTACGATCAATTTTCAATCCGCATTTAGTAAATATTCCTCTAAGAACCTTATTCCAGCCATCAATCGAAAGCGAGGTTCCATTCTTATTAAGAAAAATATAATAATTATCTTCTGACTCGACAGAATCGAGGTTCGTTACGTTATCTGCCCGTGCACTGCTTAAGTAGTTAGCCCTTTTTGTTTTTGACATTCTTCCATGAGTTTGTTCAATGTATTGTTCAATTCTTTCAATCAAATCAATACTGGGGTAAATATTTTGAAATCCCTTCTTTTCGGTCAAATATATCTTATGTGAGTAGTCCTCTTTATTTTTCGGGGTGAAGCATGTTTTAGCTAATTGATAATCTTTGTCTGATACTCGATTACGAATTACTATTGTTCCGAAACTGTCTTGATCATTACCTTCAATATTTATTGTCTTTGAATGGACCTCAATATCTTCCAATGTCAATCCTAATACCTCACCAATACGTGCTCCACATTCAAACATAAGCCTAACAATAATCTCTTCTCGCAAAGAGTATTGCCCTCTTATCACCTTTAATATTTTTTTGAAATCAGCAACACTAATGTACATAGGTACCACCGTTGATTCAGGGGTCGCCCTTTCACTTATATTGTACTTTTCTTGTTGGACTCTTTTGGCGTGAGCTAAAAAGCCGGAGTTACTTTTGCTGTTACTGTTGATTGTTTTCGAATAAAAAGCCGATTCTTTAATGCTGAGATATTTTAGATACTTTCTATACACACCAAAATACATATTCAAGGTATCCGAGTTTCTTTTTGTTAAGTTCTTAAATACCAAGTCGTATCCTTCGTGATTAACTCCATATAAAAAGTTTTTCAATTGCCGGATATTCTCCATAGAGATGCTATGAATATCAACGTTATTCAGTAACAAAAAGGAATAGAGCAATTTTAACGCAATCATTGCTACCTCTATTGAATTAGGAGATAATTCACTAATTTCATAATTTAAGTACTGAAACGCAGAAGAAATAGGCTTTTTAGTTGGGTCGTACAAAATGTAGCTTATTTTGTCAGTGAGCTCACAGGGGACTTTGACAGTTTGAATATTGACTTTTATATGCTCAATCAAAGATCCATCTGTCTTCTTGAACCACTTAATAAAACTGATTCCATTCGAGGACTGTACCTCTTCAATAATGTATGTCACTTAGGTCACCGCCCTGGATTCGTTAGTTGATTAATAAATGACAAAAACCCAATTATCAGCAAACAAAAGCAAGCCCGGCATAAATATCGCCAGACTTCCTCCTATATTGCTAATAATTGGGTTGTAGGACTTTAAAACAAATTTTCAACTATTGGGTTGCAATTAATGTATCAAAATTTGTCTTATTTTGCAAGACGGTTTCTCTAAGATACGTTGCTCAATAATGAGAAGGCTAGAAATCAACAGATCAACGCCGCAATGTGAGTAAGTGTTTTCCGTGAAAATGGCCAGTTGAAGAGAGAGACGATAAACAGGACGGACATTATTAACAAATGCCTTGTGACAAGCCGAGCAATTGTAATTTCATTAAAAAACAAATAAACCAGAATGATGATTACTTCATTCCGGTCAGATAAGGCAGAAAATCTATTGGTTTTTCATAATCATTTGCAATAATAAATTTGTATTCGTTAGAATCCTCCTTACTTTCACCAACCTGGAATGATATACCAACAACGCGATAAATTGCTTTAGCTTGATTGTTCAGTCGAGTTTCTATGTGTTGAAGTTCAAACATTCCATTCTCAGTTTGAACTACTTCGTATATATATGTTCCATTCTTCCCCACCAGCGTTACTGCCTTTTTTACATCTCTCGAAATAAACTCCATAAAATTAAAACTTAACTTTTCGCCATCCTGTGATTCTAAGACAATTGTATGGATTTTCGACACAATGGCCCCTCTTTCGACTATATTTCAGCGAGATCTACTGACCTATTATAACCCCAGAATGATATCATGTTACCACAAAAGGAATTTGTAGGCAATAGCCTACAGAAAACCCATCCTTAAAAAGCTTACCATTATTTAAATAAGCTTTAAGGGGTATGGGATGTGAGTAAAAAAAATCGAGAAAAAGATTTAGAACTCATTGCTTTCGGAATTACTTTAAAAAATATTCGGAAAGAAAAGGGATATACCCAAGAACAATTAAGTGATTACTCTCGCATTGATCGTTCTTTTATTTCTGAATTAGAAAATGGCGAAAAAGCTCCTACATTACTTACACTCATTTCACTCGCCAAGGCACTTCGAATAAAACCATCAATACTTATGCAGATTTTAGAATTTGAATTAGACAAGCTAACTCAAAAATAAATCTTTCACCTTGTTAACTGGCATAAATAATTCATTAATGACTCTTTTCAAGCCAGGGTTAATAGTTAGAACCATCTTTTAATAGAAAAAAGTAGCGGAAAGTAATTGCCGCTACTTTTTTCGCATTATGACCTTAATCGAATGATTTCAGCTACTTCAGCAATTTCATCATTAGATATAAATGGTACCTGTCCAAAAATCAGACCGGGTTCTCCCTGTAAGCGTGCTGCCAAATGCCCCTTACCCAAAAGCTTCTCGGCACCTTTCTCGCCAAGTGAAATCTCCGATGTTCCAACACTTTCAACACGTAAAATCAAACGGTTTCCTAGGTTGTCGCGTAATTGTACTGGTAATACATTGGCATCAGGACGTTGCGCGGCGAAAATTAAGTGAATACCAGCAGCACGTGCTTTTACCCCAAGGCGTTGAACAATGGAGGAAACAGAATTTTTATAAGTATCGATTAACATCCATTCAGCAAACTCGTCATGAATCAGGAACAATAAGGGCAGTTTTTCGTCAGCCGAGACTTTGGCGTTGAAATCCCTTAGATTATTTACACGTTGTTCTCTGAATAACAAATACCTTCTATCCATTTCCTCGGCCAAATATTCTAATACACTTATTGCTCTCTGCTGATCAATAATAATTCCTTCTGTCAAGTGTGGTAAGTTTTCAAGATGCTGATAATCCACACCAAACTTAGGATCAATCAGAAATATTTTCGCTAATAATGGAGAATTAGTAGCACATATATCCAAAATCAAATTTTGTAATAAAACTGATTTTCCACTACCCGTTGCTCCTGCTATTAATGTATGTGGCGCATGTTGTTCCATGCCTTCGAATGGACCACCGAGATTTAGATATAATATATTGCCATCAACTTCCTTTACTCCGACAACAAAACTCATATTCATTTCCGACGGATTCTCTTGTACTCTCCGGAATTTCCATACATCTCCAAGAGTTATGGTTTGTCTGTTAGGCCGGGCTATCGACACAATTATCTCACCGGGTTGCGCTTGAATGTTAATAATATCAAGCGCATGCGTTGTCAGCAATTGTGACTTCTTCTTTTCGATATCTTCGATCTTTAATTGATCTGACCCTTTTAGCCTTATTACAGCTGCGTTAGGAGTTAATCGGTAATCCAACACTTTCGCCTGTAGATTATAACTTATCAAGGCAGCTTTTAACACAGTTACAGTTTGAGATGCCCATTGATCCGCCGCTGCATTTCCTTCCTCAGCGGATAAATGATTCAATACCCAATTAGAAAATTCAGAAGATGCCCACGTAATTTTTTGTTCACTTTCTTGGATTGTTACTTCCTGCTCTGGTTGCAGTTCTTCAGATGGGGCAGGGGTGAAAACCACGTCTAACTGCTGAATCGAAGAAACTACACCTACTGTATTAGTTTCGTTGTCAGCATCGACTTCGTCTTCTCCATCAATAGTCCATTTTATCCTCTTTGCTGGAAGTTGTGCATTGGAGGTCTCCCAGGGGCGAAAATCTCCAACTTGTTCTCTGATCTTAGTGAGGTCCTCATTTCGATGGAATGCAAGTACTAGATCCTTTACAAATTGACGAGAATACACTTCCTGATAACAATTATCGACATTAGTAATAATAATCTGTTCACAGTCCATCTGATTATCTGTAGACGTTGATACAAATACATGGGAATATCCTTTTAATTCTATAGGAATGGAACCATTACGAATTCCATCCCGCCATTGATCAACTGACAGCGAGATATTCTGCGTAAACTCCAAACCGTCATTAAACATGTCTCCTATACGAGACAACCATAGGTCTCTATCTAATCTTCCTGGGTTTCCAAAAATAGCATTATGCATTCTTAAAACTGTGTCACGCAATTGCTTCTGCGAATTTTTCTTAGCCTCAGCCACACTTTTAATATCAATATACTTTGCTTCAGTGACTAGGACTTGAAGATATGCTTGCCCATCTTTTTCCATTGGACAAAGCGCTAAAATATCAGCAATCTGTTCCTCTTTTTGACCTAACCACGAAGCATAGTCATCAAGGAAGAACCACCCAATAGCAGAAGAGTTCATTTCGGATTGTAACAAAAGCTTACTTAATACTACTCCAATAAGTTCCCCTGCAAATACTCCCCGTTTTGCTGCGCGCAATACAATATCACCAGAAATGCCGTTTGCCTCATCTATAAATCTATTTGTTAGATCAAATACTTCTTGATCTTCTAAACCAAGATTTAAGGATTCAAGTCTTCTTTTGACGAGCACTTGTAATAGATTTAATTTTGAGCGCGATGAAACAATTAAGTTCGGACCTTGCGTACGACTGTGTTGATACTTGATCACTTTGACTCCCTGGTTTTTCAACTGCCTTCTATCAAGCAAGTCGTCATAATTCACTACCCACTCACCAAGTGTATGGGCTTCATCAAATATTCCACGGATGTCCTCATTTTGAAACGTAACCTGTCTTGCGGGTAAATAAAGCATGTCGTTATCTGATTGAACGGCGTTTGTTATTGAGTATATCGCCGCTAGATAGGATATTCCTAATTCAGGCTGGCTCGGACATGTCAAATATACAGTGGATTTCAAATCATCTTTCGCAGCAAACCGTCTGCGTGCCCATCTTGATGGGCTATGTTGTAAGATATCAGGTTTACTAATAACGCTCTGTGGTAACCAAACTACCTTAGATTGACGAGATATAACATCCTGTAGAAAGACAATATCCGCTGGCTTTCCATCCCTGGTATCTAAAATCGGTGCTGCATCAGCCATTACTTCTACACGAAGTCTCGCCATAAAATCACGAGAAACTTCACTGGCAACTAATGAATCCGGGTCATTCTCATCGTTTTCAACCATTTTCATGTAGAGCTCATTCAACTTTTCGGAATCGCGATGCCTCAATATCACTTGGCAACGAACTTCATCTTCATTTTCATGAAGTTCAGACAATGAACCTACTATTGTTTCCGGCAAGCGCGTCGAATCACAGTTGAACAACACTACACTAAGATTTGTACCTTCATGAGGCTGAAGGGTCAGATATTTCTTAACAACAGAAAGTACTTTTGAACTCGCCTCACGCGGATCTTCATTAGTATCATTTCCTTCACCTTTTACCGGTAGTTCCATTAAGCTGTAATCGTTCACAGTATCAGAAACAGTTAGTAAATACGCTTGTTGCCCGCGATATCCCGTAGCGACTTCAGGATAGTATGGGTGACGAATCTCTTCACGCATATCAGAAAAAAATAAATCAGCATCGCCAAACTCAACATTATTAGATTGCAAAATATAGTTTATTAACCCGCTTATTTGCCTAGCCTTAATAGCTTTTGCAGCCATCCTCATGGAATGCCATGGCGCAACAATAGTAGTAGGATTAGTCCCGTTTACTTGTACATTACCTATCTTTAAGACAGGGTGCCACAAATCAATTCGATTCACGTCACCGCGAGCATATTCTTGAAGGCACTTAAGCAACTCATTATAAGCCTCACCCTGTTTTAGCAACGAATCAGCAGAGATTCCCACAGTTCTCCACTCCTCAATTGCTTTAGTATACAAGGCTTCAAAGTTTTCCCACTTGGTTTCAATTAGCTTGAGACCATCTAATGAAACTCTTCCTTCGGCTAATGCTTGTTTCAGATTTTTTTTAAATAACTTACTTATATCCTCAGACTTTGCGGAAGGACCAATTAATGAACCACGGTCCTGCCCATATACTGCTTGTAATGTTCCTACATCGTTAAGTGATATACTTTGAAGTTTCCCCTTTTTGCTAATAGGATTCTTGGAAACAGTGGAATATGAAAACGGGCGCGCCGCGAGTCGTTTAAGATCATCTGACAATTCCATTCCTATAGAAGCTGGTTTCCCATGCCACACAAGTCGAATTGAGTTTTTCCGACGATTATTGGTCATGTCTGTATATATTAATTCGATGTCAAATACGATCTGAATGGCCGATCTAGCGGTTGAAGTATTCTTTTTGGGGTCTGTTTTGTTCGCGATTAACTCGTCAAATTCAAATAACTTTTGTGTTTCCCATTCAACAAGTCGATTTGTTAGTTTTTCAATCCCCCTGTAATTCATACAAAAATACATTCCGACATCTTCATTAAGCTCTAGCCATTTTTTCTTTCCATTTCCCCGTACAGTTCGAATCTTTAGGGACTTTACACCATTCACATTATCGCATTGAGCAAACACTCGCTGTAAGGCTTCTAATAAACCAACATAAAAATCATCACAATCAATTGGTTTTCCAAAAACAAATTTATCCCAGTCGGATTTTAATAACCGATCTAACTCTAGATCTTGTCGGTGCCGTTCGTAGAAGTCTTTATCTTCATCATTTGCTGTCTTATCTTTTCTTTTTTCAAGGGCGGTCAAGTAACTTCTTTCTTCATTGGTTAACAAACCAGGGTATTCATCATCAAAAAAATCTATTGTTCTTATTGCCAAATGAGGTCGTAATTTTTTAACGTCCAAAAATAATAAGTAGATTTTGTCTCTTTCCCATTCAATATTGGCCAATTGTTTAGAAGCTGCCGTCCATCCCGCGGCAGCCTCAATAAAAGACTCAATTACAGGATGATGTTCTTGGGGAATTTGATCTCTTTTTACTAAATAATTTGAATTTAAATCCTCATTTTCGTACAATTGACGGTTAGGGTTTTGTTTAACTAAATAACACGCTCTTTTAGCGAATGCATCCTGAAACAACTTCTTCCATTTCAACTTCAAATTAAGGGCTTTTTCTGGAATGGCTTCAAAATATGAGGAATCCCTTGGAATCCGAAGAGCAGGCAATGCCCAGCCAAGGGCATTAATCAATGGGATACCTTCCTGAAGCATAATTTGCCGTGTTTGGATAACATAACTGCTAAATTGCTCTAAACTACATTCATAAGCTTCTTGCAACCCAATTAGCGCCTGCTTCCAATGACCCTGTTGATCCGAGGATAATACTAAATCACGACATGCACATTGGACCCAGAGCTCAGGTACAGCTTTAAGGTCACCAGATCCTATTGTTGTTATATCACGTAAAGAAGTCCCTTGGTCATCGTTGGTATTTGCGACAATTAATGCCTCTTTTGAACAAGGGGCATGCCTCCAGTGAGTGGTTCGACGTTCTGTCATAATTTCATCCGGCAAACCAAAACCAGAGACCAGCGCTTTTGGCACTTTGATTTCTACTTTGGAGTTTAATTGAACATCTTGTATTATGTGATGACAAATGGATGCAACTACCTCACCAGTTAATCGATCAAGAAGGAAGCGAGCTACTCCCTCTCCATGTTCTGATGGATCATTTATAAGATGTCTTCTAAAATACTCCTTAGCTACATGACCAATGAGTTGAATTTCATCATTCATTTTACATTCCCCCCCGAGTTGCGAACGGGTTTTCAATATAAGCGCACGCATCTGAAAGTCTTTTTAATAATCCCATACTAGATAATCGCTGTTCTAATCTTAATGCATTTTCCGAAAATGCTACTTGATCAGCTCGGCCTGATTCAATATATAACTTTGCTTGCTTATCGCCAATAATGAATCCATATTTCCGATATAGTTCCTCCAGAAAATCTTGAAACTCCATTCGATTAGGAACGATACATAACACAAGCGATTTAAGCAGCAAGTCATGTGGGGCGTATCGGTTTCTCCGACTTCCTCTTCGTGATGCTAAACCGATCTCTTTGCTCCACACATTATGAAACTTATTCAAATGTTGATTATGACGATTAATCGCATTCTCGACTAGAGCATTAAGAAGTTCTTCCGCAGTTTCAATATGATCAAATTCATCTTCTTTACTTTTTTTCGGCCATGAAAAATGCTCTTGCAGTACTTTTCGGTATTCCAATGGTTCATTTGAGTTAATTGCTCTTAACCATTCATCCGTTTGAGTAACACTATTTATGTATCGCTCTACTGCAGCTCGTGATAACAAATTATTTTCGATAAAAGAATCAGCCGATATCTCCCTAACAGCAGTTTTTTTAGGCGATACAATTTCAAGAACAAAGGTGGTTTTTTGATTATCTTCTATGACTTCTTTTGCGCGATTCAAGCTATATATAATCATATGAATCCCCATAATATTAATGAGGTGAGGAATAACGTCATAGTTTGGAATGTTACATTTGAATAATTGAATCCAATCCTCCGCTAAATCCTGGTATTCTGTTAGGTATGAATATGGAAGATAGGCACCATCCCTTTTTATCGATGTCGAATGTTCCAAGTCTGATTTTGGTTGAAGGGCTTCTACCAATCTGTTGTACTTTGTTTCGCTTTGCAGTACTCGTTGCTGAAAGAATGGCAGAAGTTCAGCACCTTTTGTACTCCGAGTCAACATCAAATACAACAACTCTCCAGTACGTGCAAAAAACCTTCTATCTTGGGAGATATTATTGTTATCTTTAACATTTAAATCTTCATAGAGGCAGCCTGGCCCAAATGGGAATAGGAAGAGAGAGCTCCACCGTTTATTATTTTCGCCTTCTATCGTTGAAGATGATAAAAAATCTGCAACATCCTTAAAATCTTCAAATGTGGAGAAGCGACTTTGCAGATAAGAATAGTCTGGTTCTTTTAATCCCGCACTATCAGACATTACTTCTTTCCAAGCTTCCCATTTTGCATGATCATCATTTTTATATTGCCGATTAATAACGGCCATTTGAGGGTTATTAAATAGAATATTTCTTAGATGTAATCGCCATTGAGGAGAGTACGATAAAGAATTAGGTGTTGTTTCCTCAAATGCTCGTTGCCCATGTATTTCAGCATTTAATACATTTAAGAATTCCATAAAACAAAGCCATGGGCTTTGTTCATCATAGAGCCTATGTCCCCAGATAGCTTCATCTACCCACATATCAGAGTCAATTTTTTTGGGACGCGGTAAGACAGTTCGCATTAATTTAGTACCTCCACTGTCTTTTTATCCAACACTCCGTCAGAGTTTATCACAAGTATATAAAAAGACAGAGCATCTTCTAGATAATCATCTTCCTGATATTCCTTATTCCTCTTCGCCTGTGCATTCATTAATCGACTTTTAAACGCCAAGATATCTTCATAACACTCACGCGAAAAACTGCCTGGCAAGGCACCTTCGGCTACCCGGGATAAAAATTCATAACGTATGAGTTGTAAATGAAGTTTGACTACCGGTACTGTTGGACTTGTAGACAGACTAACCTCGAGGTTTATTCTGCCGAGATCATCGCCTTTAATTTGAACACTTTCTCCTCGATCACGTGCAACAGAAATGTTTCCTTCAAATATCTTACTCACTCTTGATTGTGAGTTACTACCGGAAGTGGCTAATATTAGTTTATCTGTTGTTTTAGTTAATAAGCCTGTAGATATACGGTTAAGACCTTTCACTATACGAGATAGAATCTGCGGGTGCGGCCTGCCACCTTGCTCAATTATTCGATACACTTTCGATAAGAATTCGCCTGCATAGTGAAATGTCGTCAATTCCCAAAGTCTGAGATCTTCTGCTTTCTCTTCAGGTATGCTAAAGAATAATCGTTGTCTTTGGGCCCGCACTAGATCCAAAAAGGACGCGCCGCCATCTTCAGATATTCCTTCAAGGTATTTCCTTTGTTCCGCTCGAAATGCATGATCGGCCCCATAATAATTATCTGAAAGCACAAGTGATTGATATAAATGATTTAGTTCTGGGTCATCTTCCCCAAATATTAATATGCTATCAACCCTATTGCTGGTCTCACTACCGACCCCGAAGCGACCTAAAGTATTGAATATGTCTCTAGTCTCTTTCCGATGCTCGGGGAGATTTTCACCAAACACATTGCGATAGATACTTGCCTTCGACGTTGACCGTTCTTCCAATATATTGGGAATATCCCGACATCTTAACAACCTATCCTTGGCATCCGGATGACCAAGGATCATATTTGATACAAGCAACAATAACTGTCGTATTGGTAAGTGTATTCCGTTGATCTCACAGAGTTCTAATAGGTTTCCTAGTCTTTGCCTAAGAGTTTCATTGCCATCATGACCTTCTAATCTCTTCTTATTTTCCCATATTGGGCATCGTAATTCGGCATCCACATTATCCCGATATATACACTGATCGCAGGAAGCCCATCCTTCATGGGTTGTTATAGCTTCTATGACCCGCGGCAACGCCCATGCAGCACTTATACGACTTAGATTAATCATAGTCAATGAATAACCCGAATGTTCTCGCAGGTCTGATACTAGCATTTCCTCAATGTCCTCATATACCCCTGTAGCAACATCATTTACTTCTACAAATTTCAATGCTTCCATTAATTGTCCATCATTTGCTGCAATAAGAAAGATAGAATCATTCTGCAATCCTTTAATCGTTCTAATAAAAATAAATAGTATATGCCTTTTTTCTTCATCTGATAGTTCACTTAAATCTTTTATCACATACAGTGTTCGTCCATTATCTATTGATATTTCTTTTATGTTACCGGATTTTTCCCACTGGTCAAATGTACCATTTAGCTGGAACCACACTTCACGACAATGATATGTTTTTCCATCACCGGCAGTACCCGTCAAAATAACCGATCTAGGATTCTCGGTTTTAAAGTTCTCGATTAACGCATTTAAATATTGCGCTTCAATTTGAATCGGGCGAATTCCCTTTTGTTTGACGTAGCGCTGGATCGTCTCATCGTACATATTGTCATTTTGAGGTATTGGTCCATATTTTCGAAGAAAATTAATCCACACCGTATTCATATTTCTTCCTCCAACATCATTTTCTATCTTCCCGCACAACATCAAGTCATTAATTAACCATTTCTACTCTAACCAATAAAATCCTCTATTTTCCATAGCACCAATCAACAAAAAACCCTAGAAAGGGCCTGAAATATCACCTTTCTAGGGTCTTAAGACTCATTTTAAATTGCGAATATCGTTAATGTTTAAAATAAGGATCTTTGATACGATCTCGATTTCTTGTTCAGTATTAAAGCGGCCAATTGTTAAACGAATTGTTTGTTCCGCTTCCTCTTTAGTCATACCCATACTTAAGAGTACCGGACTAGGCAGGTTTGTAGCAGTATTACAAGCTGATCCTGCACTGAACGCTATATTCCTCGACCTTAGCATTAAATCCTGTGCATTTACCCCGCTAATTGTAATATTTAAGTGAGAGGGCAGCAATGGAGCCCCCATTCCATTCCACCTAATATCTCCAACACGTTCTAAAACCGAGAATAAACTATTGCGGAGTTCATTAACCCTGCTTGTCATTATATCATGTTCTTCAATGCAAAGCCTAAGTGCTGTGGTCATTCCAACCAAACCTGCAACATTCTCTGTTCCGGGTCTAACTCCTTTTTCTTGTCCCCCACCATATATTAACTGAGCAACCTTCATCCGTGGTGAGACATATAGTGCCCCTATCCCTTTGGGTCCATAGAATTTATGTGCCGTAAACGTTGCAAAATCTATCCCTAAATAGTCTATATTGATTTTAATCTTTCCTATCGCCTGAGTGATATCAGAGACACATACTGCACCAACCTGATGACAGGCTTCAGAAATTCTACGTATGTCTTGAATAACTCCTGTCTCACTATTTGCAAGTTGTACAATAACCGCCCCTACTGAATGATCTAGTTCACTAAACAACCAATCCATATCAATAATCCCGGTTGGAGTGACCGGAATCCATATAACTTCAATATTCAAATGTTCCCCATAGTATTGAACACTGTTAATGATTGACTTGTGTTCTGTAGACAAACATAACACCTTTCTTCGACGTAGCTGCTCTTTCGTAAATTTAAAAGCAGATAATATTGCCAAATTATTGCTTTCGGTAGAACCGCTAGTACAAATTATTGTGCCTGAGCCATGTAAATTTTCGTTAATCTCACTTCGACAATCTTCTATTACCTGTTTTGCTAATTGACCTAGTATATGTGGGCTTGATGGATTTCCGAAATTATTGAACCAATACGGGTGCATTGCATCAATTACTCTCGGATCACAAGGAGTGGTTGCTGCATTATCCAAATAAACAATACCATTTATAAAAGAAATAGAATCCAATCTTCATCTCCACCTTGTAAATGTGTTAAACTGGACTTACTTATCCAGTATAACATGAGGTGCTATTATGGCGATACATTCCCATCCTATTCTCCCTTCATATGGGTTCACAGGACACGAAACATTTCCGTTTCGTCTTGGTTGGTTACACAAAGGTGTAATGGCTGTTAAAGATGACCCCCAAATTTTTTCCAAAGATGAAGCCATTGTTATTCTCGGCGTAGGCAAAAATATGGTCCGTTCTATACGTCATTGGTGTCTTACACTTGGTCTGATTACCGATATTGGACGAGGCGTGTACCAAACCACCCCATTAGGCGAACTAGTATTCGCATCAAATGGTGCTGATCCTTATCTCGAAGATATCGGAACGCTCTGGTGGCTCCACTGGAAATTATCCGGAAATTATGAGCGTTGTACGACTTGGTATTATGTTATGAACTATATAAATCGTCCGGAGTTTTCTAAAACCGCTTTAAAGGACGAACTGAAAAAAGCTGTTGCCGAAAGTGGCGGCCGCGCACAATCAGATCGTACACTTGAGAGTGATATTGAATGCTTTGTAAGAACCTATACATCTCCCAAAAGAGGCATTTCCGAAGAATCACTCGAATGCCCCTTGGTAGAGTTAAACATTCTTAAGGAAAATGATAAATACATTCGCTTAAATCGAGGAGAAAAAAATACGATTCCCGACTTTATTTTTTTGGCAGCATTAGTTGAATTCTTTGAAAAAACAAACACTGGGGCAAAGACTTTATTGGCGGAGCGAATACTCCACAATGAGGGATCTCCTGGACGTATCTTTCTACTTGATGACAATAGTTGTATCAGACGTCTTGAGCGTCTAGGAGACTTAACAAAGGGTAAAATTGTGTATGATGCCACTGCTGGGATGCGACAAGTATTATTTCATTCTGTTCCCACTTCTTTAGAAATACTTTCAGCTTATTATCAAAGGGGCCAATAATGATGAAGTACCGCGATGTTTTTCTACAACAGCATAATTTTTTAAGGTCAACACGCCTTGATCTAGATAAAGCTGATTCGTCCACCAACTTTGTTGCAACCCCATTGTTTGCACATGTTTTAGATCGAGTCATTACTGGATTATGTTCAAATGGCCCTCGAGCTATTAGTGTTACTGGTCCATTTGGTACAGGAAAGTCTACTACAATATTCAAACTCTTGCAGCTCCTTGAATCTGGGGACGATAAGCAATTCAAAGAACTGGGTCGTGCTTACCCTGAACTAGAGCCAATTTCAAGCTTGCCACAGATCATTCCAATTCCCGTTTATGGAACCTCTAGTGCTATTGCTCCAAATATTAAAGCGGCAATATCACGGATTGCTGAATCTCTTAATGATCTCGAGTTAATGAATGAAACAGAAAAAGTCGATTCAAGTGATTTGAATGCAATCATTAAGCTGATAGAAATCGTTAGAACAAAACACCCTAGTAAACATCTAATTTTGGTGATTGATGAGCTTGGAAAACATCTTGAATATGCCGCTAGTCACCCTGAAGATAATGATGTCTATCTACTCCAATTAATCGCGGAGTATGCTGACCGTTCAACTATACCAAAGATGACTGTCATTACAATTCTTCATCAAGCTTTTGAAAACTATGGGAATCGACTTCTCCGCACTCAACGTGAGGAATTCGCCAAAATTCAGGGACGTTTCGAGGATATTGCTTTTCAATTACCTGTTGAAGATACCTTAAAAATAATGGGCGCTTCTATTTCGAGTACCTGCATGAACTCTGATGCAATTGAATCTGTTCGGAACCTAGCAGAACGCATAGGCCAAGAACTATTTAATTTGGGGGCAGTCCCCATAAATCTTAGTCAAGTCGATTATATATCATTATGTCGCGAGTGTGCTCCTCTTCATCCTTTAACTGCATTATTGATTGGACCACTTTTTCGACACTTCGCACAAAATGAGCGATCGCTTTTCAGTATGTTAGGCAGTAATGAGCCTTGTGGTTTCCAGCGTTTTTTGAACGAAACTGAAATAAATACAGAAGCTCCAAAGCTTTATGGTTTGTCTGAACTCTATGAGTACATTGCTACGTCTCTTGGATCATCTATCTACCATTCGTCATTCAGTCGTCGCTGGTCAATCATTGAAACTGCACTTGGAAGAGTTCCTGACAATAACGATTCAACCCATAATCTTGTGAAGTCAATTGGCCTAATTTCAGCTATCCCGATAAGGCAACTTGTTGCATCAAAATATGTATTAGAACTCAGCCAAGGAACACAAATTGATGAGTCTATTCAATTACTTACCAATCGGTCAATTGTTGTTCATCGGCGTTACTCAAACAGTTATCGACTCTGGGATGGAAGCGATATTGATATTGAATCATTAATCGAGGACGCTCGGCGTTCAATAGGCGTTCCTTCATTTATAGAAAGCTTGGCCCGGCTAGTACCACTTAGACCAATCACTGCTCGTAAGCATTCAATGCAAACAGGAGCATTAAGATGGTTTGACATGACATACATTACAGCTGAGCAAATACATCTCATAAAAGCTGATTCAAAACCCTTGAATGGCGATGGCCGCGTATATGTTGTGATTAGTTCAATTGATGAAAGACTTCCTTCCGAGATAGATAATTTGGAACCTTGGCAAATGGTATTATGGACAGTTCTGCCACCAACACTATTTGAGGCTGTTACTGAGTTATATTATGTAAGATGGGTAAAGGAAAACACACCCGCATTGCGCGATGACGAAGTAGCGAGGCGCGAAATAACGGAACGGGAATATGATCTAGAACATCTCATTGAAAGAACAGTAGATGGAGCTATTCTACGACCTGAGGGAGTAGTTACCGTATTTACGCACAGTGGTGCTCCTTTGAAACTTGAAGGTAAACAGTTAAACTCACTCGTTTCTGAACTTTGCGACAGACTTTATCCAAAAGCTCCGAGGGTTATCAATGAGTTTGTAAACCGGAATGTTCTATCTACGGCTGCAACCGCGGCGCGCAATGATGTATTGAAACGCATAATTACAAACACAAACGAAAAGGATCTCGGAATAATAGGATCTCCCCCACAGTTGCCGATTTATCTATCAACTCTCCAAAAAACTGGCTTGCATCGAGAGGTTGAGGGTAAATGGGAACTCTACGCACCGGGTAGAGAGTCTACTTGGTTCGATAGTTGGAGCTATTTGGAGAGTAAGACAAAAGAAACATACTGTCCCGTTTCAGATCTATGGAGCGGACTCTCATTGCCTCCATATGGAGTTCGTAGAGGCTTGTTACCTCTTCTAACGGTCGCTTACATGTACGTAAATAGAAATCGTGTAAGCATAATGGAAAATGACGCCTTTGTTCCCGAGTTGTCTACTGCAGTGATTGAACGTTTACTCCGTAACCCGGAACAATATAAAATTCGGCTATCTGAAATAAGTGGGAACAATAAAGCATTCATTGAAATAATGGTTCAGCAAGGCGCGTTATCTGAATTTGACGGTACCACAGATCTTTTAAGTCTGGTTAGACCTTTAATAGCCTTCGCTAACCGTTTACCGGAGTATACGAGAAATACAAAGTTACTAAGTGAAAAAACAATAAAGTTACGGCAAGCACTTCTGACTGCTAAAGAACCCGCAGAATTATTGTTTTATAGCTTACCATCTGCAGTTGGTTTTGAATCAATTGATACTATCAATCGATCATCATTACCTGAGATCGTAACACAAATAGTTGACTCGATTCGAGAACTTGCCGACTGTTATCCTAAGTTATTGTCACAAATTCAAGCTATAATATTTGAAACTTTCGGATACTATGATACCCCTACTGATGCAGCCTTAGATAAAGTACGCAAACGTGCTACCATTATACAGAATCTGATTAGAGACTTAGACTTTAAGGCAGTGGTGTGGAGAATGACACAAGACACTGAAACGGATAAGTGGCTTGATTCTGTAGCCAGTGTTATTATGAAAAAAACGCCAAAGAACTGGTTTGATCGTACTCTAGATGAATTCAAAATTGAAATAGCCTTATCCGAACGAAAATTTGTTCATTACGAGACGATTGCTTCTCTTTATAAGAGTGAATCGAGTGATATTGAACCTGTTCGTATAGGAATTACAACCCTAGATACCGATTTCGAAACTGTTATAAGCCTTTCAGAAATTGAGCATGAACAAACTCGCGGTATAGTTCACTCTGTAATAAACCAATTTAATTCTGGAACTATTGATGGAAACCAGCTACTATTAATTGCATCCGAGCTTGTGAAAGCCTATTATAGTGATTCGCAAAAGAAAGGGAAGGCTGAACAACATGCATAATACTCGCCACATTTTAAATATATCGGGTGGTAAAGACAGTACCGCTTTGGCTGTATTTATGAAACAAAAAAGACCCGAAATTGAAATGGAATACGTTTTTTGTGACACGCAGAAGGAATTACCTGAGACATATGAATATCTTGATAAAATTGAGGCTTATCTTGGAAAGCCAATTGTACGCTTAAACGACGACAGAGGATTTGATCATTGGCTTCAAGTTTACGGGGGGTTGTTACCTTCATCTCAGGCTAGATGGTGTACTCGTAAATTAAAGATCGAACCTTTAGAAGATTATGTTGGTACTGACGAAGTAATTAGCTATGTTGCAATTCGAGCGGACGAGGATCGAAGTGGTTATGTTTCAACAAAACCAAACCTCACCCCAGTTTTTCCATTTAAAGAGCATGGCATTACGAAGTCTGACGTTTATCGCATTCTTGAAGAATCCGGACTAGGTTTACCTAAATATTATGAGTGGCGCTCTAGATCGGGATGCTACTTTTGCTTTTACCAACGAAGAAGTGAATGGGTCGGACTATTAGATCGGCACCCTGACCTATTTGAAAAATCCAAGGAGTACGAGAAGATTGATAGCGTCACAGGACAGAGATTTACTTGGTCACAACGTGAAAGTCTAGAAGAGTTAGAACAACCTGAACGTAAGGCAGATATTTTAAAAAGGGCCGCGGAGCAAAGCCTTGATAAGGAATTTAAATCTGGTCCTAAAACACTTGGTGATCTCATTAATCCCGATGATGAAGATGAATTAGGTTGTCTAATTTGTCATCTATAATAATATGTGCAGAGAGGGCATCCCTCCATTGGGAGACCCTCTCTTTTTTGATCTTACATCAGTAGCGTTGCATAAACACTGACATGACAAAGAGTCTGAATTGTCAGAAATTAAGCCTCTCCGGCCATGGGCTAAAAACTCATGGGGCCGCTAATCAGGCAGTCTTTGTCCATTTGG
>NZ_JBEPYQ010000032.1:0-66489 GCF_041641335.1 Cohnella sp.
CGTCTTGTAGAACGGCGGCTCCTCCGCCTTGTAATAGAGCGCGTAGCAGTCGCAGCTCTCGCCGGTAGGCCGGATGGACAGCCGCGTCCCCTTGCCGCCGTGGAAGAGGCCGAATCGCTCCACGCTGTATAGCGAGTCGTTAAGCCTCGCTTCCGCCGGGCCGCTGTACGAACAGACAAACATGCTGCTCGGCATCCGGTACTCGTTAATCGGCTCTCCGGCCTCGACCGCCCAGTAGCGGATATCCGCTATCGTAATGGAAGATTGCAGCCACACTTGAACCGCCTCGGCCAGCGCTTCCTTGTCTTGCATTCTGTCAACCGGGTTTCTCTCAATCAATTCCACTCGCTCCTTCGCAAGGCCGACCCCTGCAGCGCTATGCCCATGGAGGCTTGTCATCGGTTCGACATTCCCAGATGTAAGCCGATTATAATTGAGATCGATTATCATTGTCAAAGAAGTGAAGCGGAGGATAGAAAAAGAAAGTTGACCGATCCCTTGGGGTCCAATATATGATCAGCCCCGCCGTGCGTCGCTCCAGATTCAAATCCGTTTTGAGCTCGCTATGGAATTGCTCACTTGGCGTCAGCAGGATCTGACCGTCGGCCTCAATCATGCGCTCGATCACTTGGTAAACAACGCGAATCGGACGGACAAGCTTTTTGTCCTCCCAGACCATCGATCCCAAATAAATGCGCTTACCCTCGCGCTCTTCGCAGCACATGCCGTCTTGCCCGGCGATCGCCAGCCAGCTCTCCGGCGACTCGCGGCGCAAATTGCGCTTGATTGTTTCCTAATTTTCTCCAACTGACTTGAACGAAAATAAGAAGAATCCGCTTGTGGCAGGCTCCTCCGAAATACGATCCACGTATATCGCTCCGCAGGCCTGGGAAACACTGATTCTATAGGCCTGCCGTCCGAACAAGCGAAGTTCTGGCGGTTCAATGGAGGGAATTCTCGATGCCTTTGCGTCAAATCGCGGTCAGCCTGCTCCTCTTTGTATCTCTGCTGATCGCCGCTTTCTACCTCGACTCTCGCCTGAACGACGATCCGGGACTCGAACGGAACGAGACGGATCCGTCAACCTATTCCGCGCAGTCCGTCCGCGCGCCTTCCGAGCCCTTTATGCCGAGAGAGTACGTCCGAATAAAAAAATGAGCGTTGTTCAGCGGCCCGACCGATCGCAGAGGTTCGGGTTTGTTGCGTTTTTATGGTGAATGAATTATAATTTTATTCATACATTCACTGGTGGGTGATGAAAATGCCCCGCAAATTCGATCCGGACGAAAAGTCGCGGATTCAACGAAAATTGCTCGAAGCCGGACGGTCTCTCTTTGCGAAATACGGCTTCAAAAAAACGAATGTAGGCGAGCTGGCGCAAGCCGCGGGAATCGCCTCGGGCACGTTCTATTTATTTTACCGTTCCAAAGAGGAGCTGTTCTTCGAGCTGATGGAAGAGGAGGAGCGAAGCATCCAGCAATCGGTTCTCGCACGGCTTGAGAACGCTTCGGAGAGCAAGGATGCGATTCGTCTCCTATTCAAGGAGGGCTTTCGATTGATGACGGAAAGTCCGATTATCCGCGAGGTTCTTCTTCCCGAACAATTGGAGGCCGTCGTGCGCAAGCTGCCCCCGGAAAAAGTGGAACGCAATTACGCCATGGATGTCCGGAAGCTGTCGCCGCTGATCCGGCGGTGGCAAGAAGACGGCGCATTGCGCGCGGACATGAGCCCCGAGATCATCGTCAGCATGCTGCGTTCTCTTCTGCTGCTCTCGCTTCATAAGCATACGATCGGAGAGTCCGTCTACGAGGCAACGATGGAGGCTCTGATCGGCGCCGTCGCCGACGGGCTGTCCGTTGAGACAAAGGGAGGCCGACCGCATGATCGAGGTTAGCGGATTGACGTATGCTTACCCGTCCTCGCCGCAACACGCGCTGCGCGGACTCGACTTTCGCATCGGACGAGGCGAAATCTTCGGTTTCCTGGGTCCCTCCGGCGCTGGCAAGAGCACGACGCAGAACGTGCTCATCGGCAAGCTCCGGAAATACGGCGGTTCCGTACGCGTACTGGGGAAGGAAATTCGCTCCGCCGGGACGGATTATTACGAAAGAATCGGCGTCGCCTTCGAATTTCCCCATTTCTACAGCCGATTTACGGCACTGGAGAATTTGAACCATTTCAGCTCTCTGTATCGAAGCCGGCGCGCCGATCCGATGCGGCTGCTGGAGCAGGTCGGACTACAGGAAGCCGCCCACAAGAAGGTCGAACAATTTTCCAAAGGGATGAAAATGCGGTTGAACTACTGCCGTTCCGTGCTGAACGATCCGGACCTGCTCTTTCTCGACGAACCGACCTCCGGCCTGGATCCGGCGCATGCCGACCTGCTGAAGCGGCTCATTCAAGCCCGGCGGGCCGCCGGCACAACCGTCCTGCTTACGACGCATAACATGCAGGCGGCCGAACAGCTGTGCGACCGGGTCGCCTTCATCGTAGACGGGGAAATCCGGCTGATCGACACTCCGCGCAACTTGAAGCTTTTAGGCGGGGAACGAAAGGTACGCGTCGAATACGAGCAAGGAAACGCGAGATTGACCGAGGATTTTCAGCTGGAAGGCATCGGGACCGATGAGCGTTTTGTGTCATTGATTCGTTCTTGCCGCATCGTGACCATGCATACGCTGGAGGCGTCCTTGGAGGATGTCTTTATGACGGTCACGGGGAGAACTCTCCGATGAGAGCGTGGAAGCTGTTTTTATTCGACGTGCGGTTTCAGTGGAAACAGCGGTTTTATTTCGTATATGCGTTTATATGCACGGTTTACATCGGCCTCTTTCATCTCATACCGGAAACGCATATCGACACAGCGCTGGTATTGCTTACGTTCTCGGACCCGTCTGCCCTTGGCCTGCTGTTCGCGGGAGGGATCGTTTTGCTCGAACGGGATCTGGGCATCTGGAGCAGCCTGTTCGCAACGCCTGTTAAGCTGGGAGAATATTTGCTGGCTAAGTGTCTTTCACTGGGCCTGTTGTCGTTGATTGCGGCATTCGCGATTCATCTGCCGGCAAGCGGGTGGCCCGCGTCTCCCGTCTATTTTTGTCTCGGGGTTTTGCTGACCTCGTGTTTTTTTACCCTGGTCGGAATGGCCGCCTCTCTCCCCAGCCAAACGATCAACGGCTTCCTGATCCGGTCGCAGGCTTACTCTCTGGTTTTCGTGCTTCCGATTCTGGGCTATTTGAACGTATTCGATACGCCGCTCTACCGGCTTCTCCCTTCCCAGGGCTCCCTGCTGCTGCTGTCCGGCTCTCTTCGCTCTCCTTCGCCAGGGGAAGCGGGATACGCCATCGCCGTGCTGGTCGTCTGGGTCGGGCTCGCCGGATTCTTCACGGTGCGTCTGTTAAACCGGACGGTAAGACACGTAGATGGAGGGCATCGCGATGAATAAGTATAGAACGCTGCTCTCCGGCGATATGAGAAACTTAGCCAAGGACCCGATGCTCTTGCTGATTCTGGTCGGGCCGCTGCTGCTTGTCTTGTTTGTTAGGTTGGGCTTGCCTCCGGTTTCGGAATGGCTCGCGTCCGAAAGCGGCTTCGACTTGCTGGAGCATTCCGCCTTCATCTCCGTGCTCATGCAGGCGCTGATCGCGCAACTGATCGGCGTCGCGGCCGGATTGCTGATGCTGGATGAAAGGGACGAACGCATCGTCGATTATTATGCCGTTACTCCGCTTCGCAAAAGCGGGTATGTCGTCTATCGTCTCGTTCTTCCGGTGCTGGTCTGCTCTGTCATGTCGCTGCTGTTCGTTTCCTTCTCCGGCATTTCCGGGCCGCCTGGCGGCCGGACGCTTCCGCTTCTTCTGTTCGTGATAGAAGCGCCGTTATTCGCCCTGTTTCTCGTCGCCTTCGCGGCCAATAAGGTCGAGGGCTTGGCGCTGTCCAAGCTGATCGCCCTGACGCTGCTCGGTCCGGCAAGCGCTTGTTACGTCGCCGAACCTTGGCAATGGGTCGCCGGGTTTC
Organism: Cohnella sp.; assembly: GCF_041641335.1. Classification (NCBI taxonomy): domain Bacteria; kingdom Bacillati; phylum Bacillota; class Bacilli; order Caryophanales; family Paenibacillaceae; genus Cohnella; species Cohnella sp. Next base: position 4,015 of record NZ_JBEPYQ010000032.1, read on the forward strand.
TCCCGACCTATTGGCCTGCCAAGCTGAGCTTCGAGCTTGCCGCAGGTGCAGGCTGGCAGCGGCAGGCGCTTCTATTCGGGGCGGGGCTTGCCGTTCGTTCGCTGCTGCTGTACGGATTGCTGCGGCGCTTCTTTAACCGCATCGAATAGCGCCGGGTGGCGGCCTGCGACAAGACGCACGAACGAAGCCAGTGAACGATCGTTCACGCCTGATCCAGGCAAAGCAGCCAATCGCATCCCCTTCCGCTGGACGGTGGCTGGAAACGCCGAACTCCGCTGCCCTCGATCTCCCCGATCGGCCGAGACGCGCCTGTGCGCGGGCAATACCAGCTCGCAAGCAGGCGTTCGGCGCCGACCCGCGCCAAATTCGCTTCGACCGGTAGCCCGTTCGGGCAATAGACGATTCCGTAGCCCGGACCTCTGGCGGCAGTCATATAGTTGGAGCCGGTATACGGATTCGCGATAAGCTCCTGATCCGGCTCTCTTCCGTTCATGTCTCTGGATTCGAACAGCGATCGCAGATGGCGCATTTGCTCGGCTCCGGGGCGTCCCAGCGCATCTTTCCAGCTCATAATGAAGGATTCTCCCGATCCGGCGAATTCATCGGTCCCATTCGTTTCGTCGTACATGAACCAGACCGAATGATGCCCGTACGTGTGGCCGAACCCGCCGGCCAGGACCGCATAATAGGCGGCTTTGCGTACGTCGGCTTCGTCGAAGTAGCCGTTATTGCTATCGAAGCCCCGCGGAATATCCTCATAACAAGGCTCGGAGTCCAGCGTCGGCTTTGCGGGCAGCTTGGCGTAATCCTCCTGCACCAGCTTATAGTTCGTCCTTTCCCCCAAGCTGTGCGAGGATTGGATCATATTGAAGTCCAGCCACGGCTCTTGATGCACGTGCAGCGAAGACGACACTCCGCCGTTAGGGTGGAAGGTCATCAGATGTCGGCCTTCATCCCCTTCTTTTAATCCGCGCGCCAGTTCATTCGTGATTTCAAAATGAAGCCGATTGTGCAAGGGGCGGTCTCCGCCCAGCACCCAGACGACGTTGGCGTCATTCTTGTATCGAGACCCTAGCCACTTGCCGTAAGCGTAAGCGTTGTCCGGAGTAAATATTTCCGGTCCCTTGCCCCACATCCGGTTGAACTTATCCCCCCATGTAGGAAGCAGCGCGACGTAGATGCCGACTTCCGCGGCCGTCCGCACGATGTAATCGACATGATCCCAATAGGAATAATCGCCGGTCGTGTCCGGCGACGCCGGGTCGATGCGGCCGTCCGGTTGAATCGCGAGCGGTTTGCGGCCGTATACGTTGCCCGTCGTCATGCAATCGAATTCGGCCAAGGCGACAGCCTGCACCACATTAAACGACTGCTCAGCCCGCATCCGCAAGTACCACTCGGCATCCTCGCGGTTCAGCTTGTGAAACAACTCCCATGCGGTATCGCCGAGCCAGAAGAACGGAGTTCCGTCCTCCTTCTCCAATCCCCGCCGATTGGCGTTTACCCGCAGCCGCAGCATGATTTCGCTCATTCCGTTTCCTCCTAAGTCGTCAGAATGCCTTTTCCGAATGCCAAATGCTCCTGAATCAGCCTCTTGCACGTTTCGATGTCCCCCTCGATCAGGGAGCGCGCGATCTCCCGATGATCCTCGTACGCGGCGCTCATCCGGTTCGGCACCCGGCGTATGACGCGGAGAGCGAATCGATAAAGGTGCGCCTGGTACATCGTCATGACGGAATGAATCTCGGCGTTCCCGGAAAATCGGCTCAGCAGCAGATGAAAATCGGAATCCGCTTTCGTAAACCCCGGCTCGTTCCCTTCGTCGGCCAATAGCTTCTGCTCCGCCAAATTGCGTTCGAGCATTTCGATATCGCTCTTCTTCAATCGGCCGGCAATTTGATCGCAGACGTACAATTCCAGCGCAACGCGCAATTCGAAAATATCCCTTACTTTGTCGTGCGACAGCTCCTTGACGATAATTCCTTGCTTGGGGGACACTTGAACGAATCCCTCGGCCTCCAACCGGTCCAGCGCGGATTTGATCGGCGTTTTGCTCATGCCCAAAAAATCGATCAGCTTGCTCTCCGACAAAAATTGCCCCGGCTCGAATGTTTCGTTCAGAATCGCCTCGTGAATGAGACGATAGGCTTTTTCTTTCAATAATTCGGGCGGCTGCGACGTCTTAGTGCGCACTCGGTATCATCCATTCTTCAGCGATATGATGTTTCATTCTAGGGAATCGTCGGAGCAACTTCAAGGCGCATCGACGGAAAGCCTGCCGACAGGGTCGTACACGACCTCCCGGCGCTCCGCGCTCCTGTACACCGAGAAAATCAGATTCATCGTCTTCAAATTGTCTTCGCCGCTTGTCTGAAACGGCCTATCGGCGTTCAAGCAGTCGATGAAGTGCGACTGCAGCCGGTAATGGCTCTCCGCATGATCGAGCTCCGTTCGCTCGGCAAGCGTCGTCTCCGCGCCGCCGGCGTCGATCAGCGAAATTCTCCCGCTGGCATATAATTTCAGCGTGCCCCGATCTCCCTCGATCGCGATTTGCTCCCGATGCTCGGCCTGGACTTGCCGATCGGGCGGTCCGTACAGTTCGCGGCGAGTCGCCCAGCTCATGTCCATGACGACGTAGGCGTCCTCATATCCGAGCGTGACGATCCCGGAGTCTTCGCCGGCAATATACGGGCTGACGCGCAGCGTCTCTGCGTACAAACGCTCCGGATCGCCGAAGAAAAACCGCATCGTATCGAACCAGTGCGCGCCCATCTCGTAGAAAAGCAGGCGAGGCATCTCGCGGAAGAACGGCTGCGGCAGCGGCGTACCCGGCGCCATTCGCGGCGTATAGTAGTCCGTGTGGATATAACGGCCGACCCTGATCCGGCCGAGCGTCCCCTCGTCGAGCACTCGCTTGATCATCTGATTCGGCTGCAGCCATCGCCAGTTTTCGGTCACCATCAGCCTGACGTCGCATTCCCGGGCCACTCTCACCATTTCTTCGGCCTCTTCCGGCGAGACGGCGAACGGCTTCTGGCATAAAATATGCTTGCCCGCCCGCGCCGCCCGGGTGACAAGCTCCAGATGCGTCTCCGGCCCGGTGGCGATGTCGATAATATGCAGGTCGTCTCTCGCGAAGAAGGCTTCCGCATCCGTATACAGATGTTCCGGGGGGATGTCGAATTCCCGCCCCCGCTGCTCCAGCTTGCCGCGGCTCCTGTTGCATAAGGCGGCAATTTCTACGCCCGGGATCCTTCTCCAAGCATTCAGATGGTTAACCGACCAATACCCGGTGCCGATCAATCCGACTTTCCACATGTTCATCGCCGCCTCTCGTTAGCCCTTGTCCGCATTCAGCTTTGCCGGATGCAGCATGACCTCGATCTGCTCGCGGACGCTGTCCGGATCGAACAAGCGCTCCCAGCCTTCCTTCAGCCAATAACGGCGACCGTATTCCATCGCGACGAGACAGGCGTCCGAGAACGGGTTGCTCGCCTCGCCGAAAGCGATCGCCAGCTCGATCTGGAGATGTCCCAGCATGAAATCTCTGGCCGCTTCGGACGGAACCCCGCGCCGAACCGCTTCTTCCATCGCCTGCCTCAGGAACATGGCGGTTGCCGCGCCGATCGTCTCGGCCATCGTCGGCTCCAGGATCGCCATCTGCTCCACGGTTATGCGATGGATGCGCATGACCGGCGCGTACATGGCGCGAACGAGGCTTTCCCCCGCTTCATAGTCCGCTACCGGTCCTTGCATCAAGGCGCATACAACGGCCTGTTTCGCATGAATGCCGCCGAAGTAGTCCCGGCGCGCGGCCGGCTCCGTCTCGTCGTTGAAGATCGGCGGGTGGCAGGGATGCGCCACGAAATAGACGACATCGTCGCGCGGCGGCAAGTGTCCCATATACGCGGCGGCGGGATCGAGCACGATCAGCATCGCTCCCGGCTTCATGATCGGGACGATCTCATGCGACACTTGCCCGATTACGACGTCCGGAACGGCCAGTATGACCGCGTCCGCGGATTGGACCGCCTCCGTCTGAGAAGTTGCCGATAAGCCGCGCTGCCGTAACTGTTCCAAGCCCCGATCGCTGACTTCCACGTATTTCATGTCATAAGACGTTTTCCGCAAATTGTCGGTAATTCTGCAGCCCATTTTGCCGCCGGCGCCGATTAGCGCAACGATCGCCATCGTCATTCGCTCCTTATTTTGTAGAGTGCGGGGCAGCTGTTCGCCGACCTCGCTTGTTATCGCCCTTCCAATACGCGCGTGAAATAATCCGTCTGCCCGACTTGTCCGCCCTTAAGCGCGATCTCGATCCCGTCGAAGGCCGGATCTTCGGAATAGGCGCGGCATAACGGCCCTCCCGGATCCAGCGGCATCGCGGTCTCCAGCGCATAGATGCCCAACTCGCGCGTCACGTACCCCGACGTATCGCCTCCGGCCACCAGCACGCGAGTCAGATTGTTCGCTGTCGCGACCTCTCGCGCAAGCCGCCCGAGCTGTTCGCCTATAAGCTGTCCCGCGTTCGCCGCGGGAGCACGGTCGATTCCGTCCGATTCGAGCCGCTGTCTGGTCTCCCGAATTGCGATGTCCTCCGAACCCAGCGCCGTATACAAGAGCGGGCTGCGATTGTGCCGCAAAATCTCGTTCGCCCGTTCCGCCAGCCTGCTTCGCTCCCGCTCCGCTTCCGCTCGGTCGACCAGTCTCTCCGCACGTACGGGAACGCCGACGAAGCCGCACTCGATCGCATGCCTGATCTGCGATTCGGTCACCGGAGAACAGCTGCCCGACACGGCGAGCAGCCGGTCGACGGGGCCTCTTGGCTCCAGCTCGTTCTGCGGAGCCGCCCCCGTCAGTCCGAGCTCCCGCCAGTGAGCGGCCAGCGCGTACTCGACACCCGAAGAACCGACGACAAACCGGGTTTCTCCCCGATCGGCCGCTTCCCATATCAATTCGCCCGCCCGCTTCAGTCGTTCCTCGTCCAGCACATCGTACAGCAGCACGTCCGGCGAGCCGGACATTCTCGCCTCCAGCCGCTCCCTGACGCGATGAAGATCGCCCGACAGGTCGAGGATATCCATCACCCCGATGGATTTGTTCGTCTGTCGGGACAGATGGACGCGCAAATCAGCTTCATCCATCGGGGTAACCGGGTGGCGTAACATCGTCGGATGCCGATCCAGCCGATGTATCGCATCGTCGGCGTAGGCATAATGGTTTCCGAACACCGTGTAGCGCCGCAATTGCGGGACGCCGACAAGCAGCGGCACGTACCGCTGCCCGGGCCAGACGCCAGCTGCCAGATCGATGGCCCGGCCGATGCTTCCGATCTTGGGCGAAGAGTCGAAGGTGGAGCAGATCTTGTAATGCACGATTGGGGTCGGGATGTCCCGCAATCGCTCTAATACCGGCCGCAGCTCCCGCTCCAACTCGTCAGTTGCCAAGGATCTGCTCACTCCCGCCACTCCGAAGGCCCGAATGTTCGCAAACTTGTCCGCGAGCAGCTCAGCGGTCGGAGGCTGCAGAAACAGCACGGTCGGCACGCCGCTTAGCGCTAGCGCCTCCATCACATCGGTCGACCCTGTAAAATCGTCGCCGTAGAACGACAGCAGCAACCTCGAATCGCGTTCCATCCTATTTCCCTCCTAGCTGCCCGCCGCCGAACTTCTCCAATGCCCGTCGCAGCTCCGGATGCGACTCCGCATAGGCCTCCGCGCTCACCCCGAGCTTCGCCGCTTCCCATGCCTGCTTCATGCTGAGAACGCCGGCGACCGGCCCGTCCGGATGCGCCATAATGCCGCCGCCCGCCACATGCAGCAAGTCGCAGGTGCCGAGCTCGCGGTACGTATCCTCCACCATAGCCGCCGATTGCCCGCTCGACAGAACCGGCATGGCCTCATACCCGCCAAGCAACGGCTCGCGAATGGCCCGCACCGAGCGAATGACCGATTCGTTGCTCTCGTAGAACTTGCTGTTGAGCGCATTGACATGCAGATGATCGGCGCCGGCCAGTCGGCATAGCTTCTGATAAGCGGTGAACGACATGCCAAGCATCGGACAGCGCGTCATCATTCCCCACTGATTGCGATGACCGTGGATCGGAAGCTCGCTGTAACGGTTCAGATGCGCCAGCCCCGCCAATCCGATGCTTTGCATGCTGACCATGACGCACGTTCCGCCCGACTCCACGACCAGATCGTGGCGGCGCTTCAGCTCGTCGATCTCCCCCGTGATGTTGAACGCGTACATCGTCTTGCGTCCGGTCCGTTCGCTGGCACGCTCGATTTCTTCCATCACGGCCTTGACCTTATGCTCGAACGGCGCAAACAGGGGGCTCGCGTTCAATTCGTCATCCTTGATGAAGTCCAGTCCCGCTTCGGCCAATCCTCTTACGGCCGCACGCAGCTCTTCGATGGTCAGGCCCACGCTCGGCTTGACGATCGTGCCGATGATCGGGCGGTCCTGGACGCCGGCCAGCCTGCGCGTACCCGCCACCCCGAACTTCGGTCCGGCGTAGGCGGCGGCGAATTCATCGGGCAAATCCAGATCCATCAGACGAATCCCGGAAAATTCCTGCAGCTCGTATAAATTGCCGGCGACCGTCGCCAACAGATTCGGAATGGACGGCCCGAAATTCGCGTACGGAAATTCCAACACGACTTCGCAGCGACGATAGTTCCCGTCATGGCCTCTTGGCGTCGCCGCGCCGGGCAGCGACGGCTGTCGGACGACTTCCGTCTGCCGGACGGAGACGATTCGGGCAGCGCTGCGTTCCCGGACCTCGTCCGTCTCTCCGGGGACGGCAATGAACGTTCCGGTCGATTGCTCTCCGGCCATCGCCTCGGCGGCGCGGGCGGGCTCATACGGGGTCTCGATCCAATAAGCGGCGCGAACAACGGATGGTTTCGCCATCGTTTCACAATCCTTTCTCATGCGCGTTCTCGGTTGACTCGGCGGCGTCCGTTGCATCGGTTTCGCGACAATCCAAGCGAATGCAGCCGTAGGGTGGAAGCGTTAAAATGACCCGGCGGCCAGCCTGGGCGGACAGCTGTTCCGTCTCCCGTTCCTCGGATTCCCCGTCGACGAAATTCGTTGCGACAGAATAATTCGAATCCGCTCCGAGATCGATGTCGACCTCCAACGCTTCGTTCTCCAGGTTGGCGACCATCAGCCGCAAGCGGCCTTCGGGATGCCGAAGCGCCAGCGCCGCCGCCCGTCCGGAAGAGCATTGCACCGCAAGAACGCGGGCAGCCGGCTCGGCCATGACATCTTTCAGCAGGAAGTACAACGGAATCGGCGCGCCATCCGGCGTCACTCCGAGCGGTCCGGACGCTTCATAATAGGTAAGCCGGCGAGTTTCCGGCGTGCATAACGCCGCCAAGCTGCCCAACGTCCAGGCTGCGCCGAATTTCTCTCCTTGCCGGTCGTCTATCTGATCGGCAATCGGAATACTGCCGTCCCCGGAAGTCGCATTCGGATTCAACCTCGGCTTAAAGGTGATCGGCCCGATGCTAAGCGGCTTGCCGGACTTGAAGGCGGCATCGTCGGCCGTCGTCCTCTGGGCGGCCAACGTCTCCATCAGAGACCGGTCGTCGAAGGCATGCACTTGCGGGTTGATCGAATAGGCAGCGAAGTCCATCCCCGCCACCGGCAGCGTTGAACGGTTGAACTCCGCATAATAGGCCCGGGTTCCTCCTCCGACCGGAAGCTCCAGGCCGCCGGCCCGCATGGCGCTGCGCATGACGCGAAGCGCGGCTTCATCGGTAACGATCGCCCCTGCCGAATAGGGAATCAGCCACATGCCGCGGCCGCGCGCTTCTTGACCGACCCCCGACGCAGCCAGTTTCTTGGCCAGCTCCGCCGCCCGGCGGCCTCCTTCATCCAGCAGCACTTCGAGTTCCAAGCCGCAGCCGACCCGATCGGCGGCATCGACGACCTCCTTCAGACGAATCGGCCACTCGTCGCGAGACAAGTCAAGCGTGCCGCGCAGATGCGAAGGCTTGAGGCGCGACAGCCGCTCGGCCGCCCGGGAGTCGATTACGTTCATTCCTATCGCAATGCCGATGCTCGGCAAAGAGCAGCGGGATTCCCGCCGTAAGGCGATTCGAACCGCCTCTCGCCGTGCGCCGTCGTAGGCGCCGCCCCGCCCCAAGCCGACCTCTTCCGCAGTCGGCCCTTCGATTTCGATTAACACCGACTGCGCAATTCTTTCCCCCGCTTGGACCGAAGCCGGATAAGGCACGGACAACGGGGTACAGTACGTCTTGTAGGAAGCGTCGGTCCAATTCCGCTGATCTTCCATTTCGAACAAGTCGCCCGAGAAAATCGTTCGCACGCGGCAGCCGAGCGCGGGTTCGTACGTCATTGCCCGAACGCCCTTGAACGGTTGATGAGGAGCGATTCGTTCGGGAAATGCGCCTCGCGCGATCCCTTCTTCCGTATCGACCTCAAGCGGCAACCCGGCAAAATCCATCGGATGCAGCACGCAGAACCCGATCCGATTTTTCTGGAACGAGGCACGGGCGATACCGTCGAAATCGAATCGAATGCTGTCGGGGGTCATTCGAATTAAACCGTTCCATTCGAAATCGATCTCATCCTGCGCATGACGGCAATGGAATTCCACGATCGCTTGGTCGTGAAGCGATTGAATGCGCTTGATTTTCAGCCTGGGCGCCACCGTTCCCCAATTGCGGTCTCTCACCGCCGCATAGATGCCGCGAACGATCTCCAAACCGTCGTATGCGATCGTTCGCAAACCGCCTTCCTCGAAAAAGGCTTGCAGCGGTCCCGCGCTCAATTTTACGGGCGATTTCATTTTTCCTTCCCCCGTCTTTTAAGAAATACATCTTAGATCTAAGTTAGATAATAGTTGCTGCCGATAATATCGTCAAGCTCTATATATCCCCGCAGAGGAGAGACGGACATGTTCCGCTTGTTCGATCTAGACAAGCTCAGATCCATCACCGCCAAGATGATCGCCACTTTCTTATTGGCTCTGACGCCTATGTACTTAGTCAGTCTGCAGCTGAATCGCATGGGCTCGGACAGCGTGATGCAGCAAGTTCGGGATTCGATGAACTCGCGCGTCACCTATTATTTGAATTCCTTGCAAACCGCCGTCGACGGCATTACCCGTCTGCAGCGTCAATATGTCATCGACGAGGATATCCAGAAGCTCGCCAATATTGCGCCATCCATGAGCTTGTTCGAACGCGCGATGGCGGAGCGGCGCATTCAGGACAAAATGATGCTGATGACGATCTCAAGTCCTTACGTGCTGGAATCCCGCATCTATTTGCCCATGATCGGCAAGACGATTTTGTCCGCCTCCGACGAAGGAGAGATGACCCCGGATCGGATCGAGGCGGCCAAACGGGCCGCCCTGAGCCAGCCTAGGCCGCTCGTTAAGCTGGGAGAACGGATGGTCATCCAGCATATTTCCCCCAACCCTCAGGTGGCGCCGGAGAAGACCGCCTTCATTATGCAAACGGATATTTCCGCAGCCCGTATTCTGGAGGAGTTGGATCAATTGGCCGCCGATTCGGAGAGCGGCGCCGTATTGATCAACCGATCCCAGAGCTGGACGATATCGAGCATGGCGGACGCCGAGCTGAGAGCACGGACCGTCGCTTTGGCGAACGAGCGGCTCGACTCCGGCCTGCATTCCGGGGACACTCGAATGACGTACAACGGACACCGTTATCTCGTCGCGTACACCTATTCCGAAGCCTTGCAGTGTTCCCTGCTGTTGACTTTGCGGGAGGATAAGGTCATCGGTCCGCTGAGTCGTTACCGGGAATGGTTCTGGGGATTGTCCGGCCTGTCTTTGCTGACCGTGCTGTTGTTCTCTTCCTCCATCTACCGCGTCATTCACAAGCCGCTTCGCAGCATGGTGACCGCTTTCCGCAAGCTGGAACGCGGCGATATGAACGCGCGCATCGACATGCGCAGACAGGATGAATTCCAATACCTGTATAAACAGTTCAATACGACGGCGGAACAACTGAAACACCTGATCGAAGAAGTTTACGAAAATCGCATTGCCCTGCAGCGGTCGGAACTGAAGCAGCTGCAATCGCAAATCAACCCGCATTTTCTCTATAACACTTATTTTCTTGTACATCGCATGGCCAAGGCGATGAAGATAGAACAAGTCATTAGGGCAACCGAATATTTAGGCGTCTACTTTCAACATATTACGCGCAACGCTCAGGAGATCGTTCCTCTGGAGATGGAATACCGGCACATCGCAGCCTATATCGAGCTGCAGTCGCTCCGATTCCACAACCGGATCACGCCGACCGTCGAGCCGCTGCCCGAATCTCTGAAAGCGGTGCCCGTACCCCGGCTGCTGCTGCAACCGATGGTCGAGAATGCCTACCAGCATGGACTGAAGGAAAAGCTCGAGGGCGGACTCATCCGCATTGCCGCGGTCGAATCCCACAGCTGCCGCATTGACAACCATCTGCCGGAAAACGGAGTTTTGCTGTTCACCGTTGAGGACAACGGGGACGAGTTAAGCGATGGAGCGCTTGTCGCCTTGCAAGATAAGCTGTCGGATAGGTTCGACGACAAGGAAACGACCGGGTTGCTTAACGTTCATCGGCGGGTTCAGCTCCGTTACGGCAGCGCCTACGGCATTACTCTCTCGCGGAGCGCGCTCGGGGGTCTCCGCGTCCAATTAGCCCTTCCCCTTCAGGAACAGGTTGTAAAAATCGGTCAATCCAAGTAAACGTTCGATTATTGAGGACGGTATCCCTCCGTCCCATAATGAATGCTGAGGGAAGATCCTCAACACTTGATAAGGGGGAACACACATGAGAGCTATACCTAAACCAATGAAACCGCTCGCGATTGCCGTCACTCTCTCCATGCTGCTGGCCGCATGCAGCGGCGGCAACGGGAACAACGGAGAGAGCCAACCTGCTTCGCCGGCTCCTGGAAGCAGTTCATCGTCTTCCGCGAGCGCAAACGAAGACCCGGGCATCCCGACCGAGCCGTTCGCTCCGTACCCGGAAACGGTCAAGCTGACGTTCAGCCGCTATCAAGGCCAGGAAGTCAAATTTCTGAACGACGACACGATTGACGATAATCTCATTATCCGTGAATACAAAGAGATGCTGAATATCGATGTCAAGAACGCCTGGGTCGTAAAAGGCACCGGAGAGCAGTACGAGCAGAAGATGAACGTGGTAATCGCCTCGAACGACCTGCCTGATCTGATGTACGTGAACGCGCAGCAATTGAAGCAATTGGTGGAAGCCGATCTGGTGCAGGATCTGGGACCTTTGCTCGAAAAGTACGGTTCCCCTTACGCCAAAGACGTCATGACTCAGGATGGCGGCAACGCTCTGAAATCAGCGACGTTCGGAGGCAAGCTGCTGGCCATTCCGCAAACGGGGTCGAACATCGATTCCACGCCGATTTTGTGGGTCCGCGAAGATTGGCGCCAAAAGTTGAATCTGCCGGAGCCGAAAACGTTCGATGATTTCCTCAAGCTGGCGGAAGCGTTCTCCAAGCAGGATCCGGACAACAACGGCAAACCAGATACCTACGGCTTCGGCGTAAGCAAGGAATTATGGGGCGGTATGCCCGGACTTGAAGGCTTCTTCAATATGTACGGCGCTTTTCCGAGCATCTGGGTGAAAGGCGACGACGGAGCGCTGACCTACGGCTCCATTCAGCCTGAAGTCAAGGATGCACTCGGCAAGCTTGCCGAACTGTATAAGGACGGACAGATCGATCCGGAATTCGCCTCCAAGGACGGAGGGAAAATCGCCGAAGCCGCTACGAGCGGCAAGCTGGGCATGTATTTCGGCGCCATGTGGACGCCGCTGTGGCCTCTGCAAGACGGCAAAAACCAAAATCCGGACATGGAGTGGCAAGCCTATCCCGTCCCTGCCATGGGCAACGAAGCGCCTAAAGTATCCGCCGCGTTCCCTGTAACCAAATACTTTGCCGTCAGGAAGGGCTATGAGCATCCGGAAGCGGCGATCAAGCTGCTTAATCTGGATCTGGAGCGTCACTGGGGGTCTATGTACGATCCGGACAAATACTTCGGCGACAAAGGCTCCATCGAATTCCGCAAATACTCGATCTATCCCGAGGCGGAGCCTAGCCGGCGCAACCTGACGATCCATCAGAAAGTCGTCGAAGCGTTCGAAACGGGCGATCTTTCCAAGCTGAACGTGGAAGAGAACGATAAATACAACATGATCAAGGATTACTTGGAAAAAGGAGATCTTGTCGGATGGGGATGGGATCGGGTATTCGGCAAACGCGGCTCCTTCGAGGTCATCAACAACTATGTCAATAACGGCCAAATTTACGACAACGAATTTTACGGAGCGCCGACCGAAGCGATGGGCGAGAAATCGGCAGCTCTCGGCAAAATGCAATTGGAGACTTTCACTAAAATCATTATGGGCGCCGCGAGCCTCGATGCTTTCGACAAATATGTGAGCGATTATAAGAAGCTCGGCGGAGACGATATCGCTAAAGAAGTCAATGAATGGAAGGCTCTCCAGTAATACCGAGGAGCGAATAACAGCAGAGAACGCACCGAAGGGATAAGTGAACGACCCTGCTTGTCCCTTCTTGCGTTTGCATCTGCAGCGCAGGAGGAACAACGATGCTCAGATTAAGACGATTTCGCGATATGCCGCTGCATCTGATGCTGCTGCCCGGAGTTATCCTGGTATTCATCTACAGCTATCTTCCGCTTGCGGGGATCGCCATCGGATTTCAGAAGTTTATGCCTTCGAAAGGCTTATTCGGCTCCAAGTGGACCGGACTCGATAATCTCCACTATATGTTGAACATGCCGGGAATCGGCCAGGTCGTCTGGAACACGTTCTATATTTCCAGCTTGAAAATCCTGTTCGGACTGCTCGTTCCGATTGTCATAGCGTTACTGTTGAATGAAATCGCGGCTCATCGAATCAAAAAAACGTTTCAAACTTTAATTTACCTCCCCCACTTTCTGTCCTGGATCATTCTGGGCGGCATTCTCGTCGACATCCTGTCGCCGGGGCATGGTATCGTAAATCAGATCCTCGGCCTGTTCGGCATCAAACCGATCTATTTTCTCGGCAACAACGACTGGTTTCCGTTTACGCTCGTCGCCAGCGATATTTGGAAAGAATTCGGCTTCAACACCATCGTTTACTTGGCCGCGCTGACGTCCATCAATCCCGCTCTCTACGAAGCGGCCTATATAGACGGCGCAGGTCGATGGAAACAAACCTGGTACGTTACGCTCCCCGGCATGTTGCCGATCATCGTGCTGCTGGCCACGCTCAGCCTGGGCAACGTGCTGAATGCCGGCTTCGACCAAGTATTCAACCTGTACAGTCCGGCCGTTTACGAGAGCGGCGATATTATCGATACGCTCGTCTATCGGACAGGCCTCGTCGACATGCAATACGGCGTTGCGACAATCGTCGGCGTATTCAAATCCGCGATATCGCTGGTCCTGATCTCCTTCTCTTATTGGGCAGCCTACCGATTCGCCAATTATCGCATCTTCTAGAGAAAGGGGGCGGCATGGATGTATGCCAATACCGTCGGCAGAAAAACGTTCCAGTTCGCCAATTACACGTTTCTGATCCTGCTATCGCTGACTTGTCTGTTTCCGCTTATCCATGTGCTGGCGATCTCATTCAGTTCCAGCAGCGCGGCGACCGCAGGCCTCGTCACCTTCTGGCCCGTGGACTTCACGACGAAATCTTATCAATACATTTTGGAGGAACCCGCCTTTATCCGTTCATTCGGCGTTGCGCTGCAGCGCGTAGCGCTTGGGACAGTCCTTAACATGCTGCTTACCGTGCTCGTGGCCTACCCGCTGTCCAAAGAAGCCCGCGTTTTCCGCTATCGCACGGTTTACGCCTGGTATTTCGTGTTTACGATTTTGCTCAGCGGGGGCCTGATCCCGTGGTATATGACGATCAAGGCAACCGGAATTATGGATACGTTGTGGGCGTTGGTGCTTCCTGGCGCCGTACCGGTATTCAATGTTATCCTAATGCTGAACTTCTTCCGCGGATTGCCGAAAGAACTGGAGGAATCCGCCTTTATCGACGGATCCGGCTATTGGGGAGCGCTATGGCGGATTTATATTCCGCTCTCGAAAGCCTCGCTGGCAACGGTCGCTCTGTTCACCGTCGTCGGCCATTGGAACGCCTGGTTCGACGGTCTGATCTTGATGAATTCGCCGGATCATTATCCGTTATCCACTTATTTGCAGACCATCCTGACCAAAATCAACATGTCCTCGCTGACCTCCGATCAGGCGAAGGAGCTTGCGGCCGTATCGGACCGAACGGCCAAAGCCGCCCAGATTTTCCTTGGAGCCTTGCCGATCTTATGCGTATATCCGTTCCTGCAGCGTTACTTCGTCAAGGGCATTGTGCTGGGCAGCGTGAAGGAATAAGGAGGGAACTTGCTTGATTCGGATTCTGATCGTCGATGACGAGCCTTACATCGTGGAAGGCATGGTAGGTTTGCTGGAGGAAGCGGAACTGCCGGAGACGGAAATTCGCGGGGCGATCTCCTCCGGAGAGGCACTCGAATGGATGGCGGTGACGAAGGTGGACATCGTGCTCTCCGACATCCACATGCCCGGCATGAACGGTTTGGAGCTGCAGAAGCGAATCTTGCAGCAATGGCCTCGCTGCAAAGTCGTCTTCCTCACCGGGCACAACGAATTTGAATACGCCAAGGAAGCGCTGCGATACGGCGCTTCCGATTACATCCTTAAGACCGACGGGGACGAGACCATTCTCGATACGATTCGCAGAACGATGGATCAAGTGAAGGAACAATCCGTTCGCGAGTCCTTCTTGGAGTCCGCGCAAGCGCAGATGCGCAGCGCCTTGCCGTTGCTGCAGAAGGAATATATCCAGGAACTTCTGCGGTCGCCTGCGGCGTCGCGAACGGCGCTTGCGGACCAGTTGACGCGGCTGCAGATTCCTCTAAGCGCGGACGCAGAGGTGCTGGCGGTGCAAGGCCGCGTTCTGAATTGGCCCGAGCAGATGAATTCGTCGGACCGGACGCTGATGACGTATGCGATTCGCAATATCGCTAACGAATATTGGGAGCCGGGCGCGGAGTTGATCTCGCTGGGCATCGAGCAGGAACGTATCGTGTGGCTTCTGCAGATCAAGCCGTCTGCGACCGGCGACAACGGGGAAAACGAAGCCGCCTGGCGGAGATTGCAGAGCTTTGCCTTCGGGAACCTGGAATCGATTCAGGCGACTTGCCGCGAGCTGCTTCGTCTTTCCGTCTCCTTCGTCATGGGGGCTAAAGAGACGGCATGGGAGAAGCTTCCCGAGCAGATGGAAGCGTTAAACCTAACGTTCCGTCGCAGCTTCGGCATGGGAGACGATTTGCTGCTGAGGGAAAGCGCGGAGTCCGAGCAGAATATGCAGACCTTGAAGGGACTCTCCGTCCGCGATTCGTCCCTGAAATCAGCTGCGCTCGCATCCCTGCTCGAAGGCGGGAAGCAGCAGCTCTTCGAACGAACGCTTCATGAATACATGCTCGATCCCGCCCTCGTGAATGGACCGGAGACGGGCAGAATCGCCGCTTATTATCAATTGGTCGTCATCCTGATGAGCGATCTGAGCAGCGGCAATTTATTTCAAGTCGTAAGCGAACGAACGGACTTGTCGCGACTCTACAAATACGACGCGCATGAAACCTGGGAAGATCGGCTCGATTATTTGACCAAGCTTGCCGACGCGATCTTCGAGCATCATCGGACAAGGCTGCAGCGGCATAACGACGAATTGATCGCCAGGCTGAAGGATTACATCGACAGTCATATTTCGGACGATCTCTCCTTGACCCGTCTCGGAGAAGTCGCCTTCTTCAACGCCAGTTACTTGTCGCGCATATTTAAGCAATATTCCGGCATGAACTTAACCGAATATATTATGCAGGTCCGAATGAACGAAGCGACGCGGTTGCTGCGCGAGACCGACATGCAGGTCCAGGAAATTACGAAAGCAATCGGTCTTGAATCGGCCGCTTATTTCATCCGCTTGTTCAAAAGAGCGACCCATATGACCCCTCAGCAATATCGGGAGTTCAATCAGTAGATGAATCCCGATACGAATGCTGCATGCCGTAGAATACTTCTTATGAACACATCGTCCAGCGTCCCGGTTGGCATTCAAGCGCTCGGAGGATTATCCGCAATCTCCCGCTTTCCGGCTGCAGCAGGAGCTGCGCGAGAGGTATCCCGGGGCGGACTAAGCGGGGGCTCCCGACTCAGTCTATGGGAAAAGCGTTCTCGGGCAGGCCGGTCCAATGCAGGCTTCGTTCATAGAGCTTCCGCTGCAGCTGCGAATCGTAAGATAGCGGAACCGTGGATACGGCGCGGCTGCCCGCGTAATACTTCCCGCTCGACGCGCCCGCTTCCGGCGACGCGGCCAGATGCAGAATGAGACGGGCTCCCTGTTCGGGAGAGCTCATGAACAGCTTGGCCAGCGGACGAAGAAATCCGGGTACGCCTCTCGTCGATTGCGGCGTATAGACGACTCCGGGGTGAAGCGCGTTGACGGCAATTCCGGTGTCTGACAACCGTTCGGCCATGAAATACGTCATCAAAATTACCGCAAGCTTGGCTGTTCGGTAAGCCTTAAAGCTTGAGTAGGAAGCCTGCGGCGCTATGGCCGCATCCAGATCCAGAGCCTTGGCCTGCATGACGGAAGCTACGTTAACGATGCGGCCGTTATTGGAGGCTTGCAGCTTGTCCAGAAGCAGATGGGTTAGCAGGAAAGGAGCCAAATAATTGACGGCGAACGTCATCTCGAACCCATCGGCGCTTGTCTGCGGACGGTCGAACAATCCGCCGGCGTTGTTGACGAGCACGTCCAGCCTGTCCCATCGGGAACGGAAGGCTTCCGATAAATCGCGAACGGACCGCAAGGAAGACAGATCGCAGAGAAGCAGCTCGATCCGTTCGTTGCCTGTCTGCCTGACGATCTCCTTACGCGCCTCCTCGCCGCGTTCCCGATTGCGGCATACCATGACGATAGCGGCCCCTTGCGCCGCGAGCCCTTTGGCGGCGGCAAATCCGATGCCGGAATTGGCGCCGGTGACCATACAGACTTTTTCGTTCATTCCCACGTCCCCTTCCCTTAGCCGACAAACAACGAACAAGGCACGGCTATTAAGTTTGTATTCTCATCATAGCAAGAAAAGGTTATGAAAATAAGAGCCTTCGATTCCCCCCGTTTTAATCCATTCCTCAAATGCTCGCGCAAGGCGATGACGCCGTCCATGGCCCAGGCCTCCCGAATGTCCTCCTGAATGCCAAACGGCCGACATGCGCTCTATTCCTTAACAAGACTTAAGATCCGCCTAAGCCCGGGTTATGCTATATTTACGTAGGAAAGCACAATGAACATGCAGGTGATGGGAATGTCTTCGAGTACGACGATCTTGCTGGTGGACGACGAGAAAGAAATCATTAAGCTGATGGAGATTTATCTCCTTAACGAGGGGTACAAGCTGCTTAAGGCGGGAGACGGCCTGGAGGCGCTCGCGCTGATGGCCGCCAATCCGGTGGACTTGGTCGTCCTGGACGTGATGATGCCGCATCTGAACGGGATCGAGACCTGCATCAAAATCCGCGAGCTGTATGACGTGCCGATCATTTTCCTGTCCGCCAAAAGCCAGGACATCGATAAAATATCCGGCCTCAGCATCGGGGCGGACGACTATGTGACGAAGCCGTTTAATCCTCTGGAGCTGATGGCGCGCGTGAAGTCCCAGCTGCGGCGCTACGACCGGTTCAAGCGCCAGATCCACAACGATGGCAGCGTCATCGAGATCGACGATCTCGTTATCAACTTCATCAATTATACGGTCATCGTGGACGGCAAGGAGGTCAAGCTGACTCCACGCGAATTCGCCATCCTGCGGCTGCTGGCCGTCAATCGCGGCGCGGTGCTGAGCATGGACGCGATCTACGAGAAAGCTTGGAACGAGCCTTTTATGGAGTCGAAAAACACGGTCATGGTCCATATTCGCAAAATCCGCGAGAAAATCGAGAAAGACCCGCAAAACCCCCGGATTATAAAAACGGTATGGGGCATCGGCTACAAAATGGAATCGGCCACGTGAGGGGGAGAAACGATTGAGCTTAAACGGGATCTATTCGCTTCGCTGGAAGCTGCTTTTCCACAGCTTGATCAGCCTCGCCATAACGGCTGCGGCGCTGTTCGTCGCCGACTTTCTCGTCGCTCTGCTGCTGCAATCGTCGCTTCGCGCGCCGTTTGCCTACGTCATCAACCATATCGGCTCCCTGCCCGTCTTCATCGCGGCCGGAATCGGTCTGTACGTTTTCAGCTTTTTCCTGCTTACCCGCGAAACGTTGCGCAGGCTGGACAACCTGTACGCCGTCTTGCAGCGCATGGAGGAAGGCAACTTCGAGGAGCCGGCCGCGCCCTCCCGTCCCGCCGATGAGATCGGCCGTATCCAGGAGATTATCGGACGGTTAAGCAGACAGCTCAGCCGCGATCTGAAGCGCATTACGGCCGGCCTGCAGGAAATCGCCGACGGCAAATTCGATCGGCCTATCGAGACGGCGGAAGCCTCCGGAGAGCTTGCCGAAGTCGCGCACAGCATTAACGCGATGGCGGCCAAGCTGCACCGCTCCATCCTCGACGAACGCAACGCCGAGCAGACGAAGAACGATCTCATTACCGGCGTCTCGCACGACCTGCGAACCCCGCTCACCTCGATTCTCGGCTTCCTCGAGGTCATCAATCAGGACCGTTACCGGGACGAAGTCGAGCTTCGTCACTACACCGACATCGCCTACCACAAGGCGATCAGTCTCAAGAAGCTGATCGACGACCTGTTCGAGTTCACCCGGATCAACAACGGCATGCCGCTCAATGCCGTCGAGCTGGATTTGGTCGGATTTATGCGGCAGTTGGCCGAGGAGTTCGTCCCCCAGCTGGAGGAAGCCGGAATGACGTGCAGAATCGATACCGATGCCGCAACGCTGACCGTCTCGGCGGACGGCGACCTGCTCGTCCGCAGCTTCGGCAATCTGATCTCCAACGCGATCCGCTACGGCCGGACTACTTCGTATATCGACATTGCCGTGCGCCGGTCCGGCGAGGAGGCGATCGTGGAGGTCGCCAACTACGGAGACCCGATCCCCGAGCGGGATTTGCCGTTCGTATTCGACCGCTTCTACCGCGTCGAGCGGTCTCGCTCCCAAGAAACCGGAGGGACCGGCCTCGGGCTTGCCATTACGAAGAGCATCATCGAAGTCCACGGGGGAACGATCGCCGCGTCCAGCCGCAAGGACAAAACCGTCTTCACGACCCGTTTGCCGATGTAGGAACCGCCGGAGCTCTGAACTTTTCTACGAAGTGAACGACCCTCTCCCGCTACACTCGTTCGGCCCCCGGCAAGCGGTCGGGAAACAGGCTCCAATCTCGTAGCATTTCCCCATCGGTCAGCAAGCAAGCGTCCAAATCCGCGATCAGCCGTTCCCGTTCCAGGTCTATGCCGATAAACACCACTTTATTGATGCGGTCTCCGTAGCGGGGGTCCCAGTTCTCGGCCGCTTCCGGCTCCTCGCTCAGAAGAGCTTCGCGTTCCTCTTGCGGCAGCGCCGCGATCCAATACCCCGAAGGCCCGAATTGGATGGAAGGGCCGGCCTGGCTGAGGCTTTGTCCAATGTCGTTGCGGGAGGCCAGCCAGATCATGCCCTTGGCGCGAACGATTTCGGGCGGCCATTCCTCCATCCAGCTCGCCAACCGGTCGGGATGAAACGGCTTAAGCCGCTCATACACGAAAGAGGAGATGCCGTATTCTTCGGTTTCCGGCGTATGGACGGGCTTCTCCATTTCCTTGATCCAGCCCGCGGATCGGCTGGCCTCTTCGTAATCGAACAGACCGGTATTCAGGATTTCCCGGGGATCGACGTTCCCGTTGACGGTTCGAACCAGCTTCGCCCTCGGCTGCAGCTTGCGAAGCACGCCTTCCAGCTGATCCAGCTCGTCGTCGGCGAGCATATCGCATTTATTCAGCAGCAGCACGTCGCAAAATTCGATTTGATCGATGAGCAGATCGACCACATCCCGCGTATCGTCCTCCCCTACAGCCTGATTGCGTTCCAGCAGCGATTCTCCGGACGAGAAGTCATGCCAGAAACGATAGGCGTCGACGACCGTAACCATGCAATCGAGCCGACACAGCTGCGACAGATCGATCCCTTGTTCTTCGTCCATATAGGCGAACGTCTGCGCGACAGGCACGGGCTCGCCCACGCCCGTCGATTCGATCAGAATATAATCGAAGCGATTTTCCTTAGCCAACTTCTCCACCTCGACCAGCAAATCCTCGCGCAGCGTGCAGCAGATGCACCCATTGGACATCTCCACGAGCTTCTCGTCGATACGCGACAGTCCGCCCCCCTCTTTAATCAGCGAAGCGTCGATATTGACTTCGCTTAGATCATTGACGATGACGGCGATTTTCAGCCCGTGCCGATGGTTCAGCACATGGTTGAGCACGGTCGTTTTTCCCGAGCCCAGATACCCGCTCAGGACGGTTACCGGAATTTTGTTTGGAGTCATTTTTACCACCCTTTTCTTTGATAGAACCGTTCGGCGGCCCGCTGCAGCAGCAAGCAAAACGAACGGTTATGACCGATGTAGAAGGAGGACAAATCGTACCGGCTGCGCGAGGCCTCGAACGTGACCAGCAGACGGTGCCGCATTTGCCGCATCGCATGACGCACGAATCGATCCGCTTGCTCCGATGCGAACAGCGTAATGTATGCGTAAAGCGAGTGGTCCTCCGGCTCGTCGAGAACGCTGACCCCGGCGCAGGAAAACTCGGTTTGGACGTTCATCCTCTTCAGCAGCGTTAACGTGCCGAGAAGCTCGACATCCACTTCGGTATTTCCCAAATGCGCCGTTTGCTTGGCCCGCCTTCGCGGCTTGGTTCGCCGCAGCCAGCCTGCCAGCTCCGTTTCCCTTCTCTGCCAGCTTTCCGCCGAATGAACGCTGATCACCTTTTCCGCATCATTGTCGATGCCGACGACGTAGGCCACTGAGCCTCCCCCCCTCTCCGGACAAGCGAGCGACGCAGGTAATGAGGCAGCCTGCGGCGCATGTCCTTGTTTCGTTTTATTGAAATTTAGGCAGCGGATCGTCGAACAAACGCCAGTTGCCCTTCATCTCGGATTCCGTCAACAGCGCCCCATCCAGGCTGCGCGTAATTTTCTCCCTGTCCAGTCCGACGCCGATCAACACCAGCTTAGTCACGCGATCTCCCCACTCGTCGTCCCAGTCGGGAGATTTGGGGAAATCATGCTCGCTGCCGAAATACAGGCGCTTCTCTTCGTCGCTCAGCGCGGCCACCCATAATCCGGCGGGAGACAGCTGGCGGGATACCCCGGCTTGGCTGAACGAGATCGCCATGCTGTTGCGGGTAGCTACCCACATGATGCCTTTCGACCGTACGACCTCTTTAGGCCAGTCGCCGAGCCATTTCAGCAAACGTTCAGGATGAAACGGGATTTTGCGCGAGTATACGAACGACGAGATCCCGTATTCCTCGGTTTCCGGCGTATGGTGGTCCTTCTGCAGCTCCTGAATCCATCCGGCGGAGCGGCTGGCCTCTTCGAAATCGAACAGATGCGTATTGAGAATGTCCTTAGGATCGATTCTGCCGTGGCTCGTACGGATGATCCGCGCCCGCGGCTGAAGTCCTCTCAGCGCCGTCTCCAATTGATCGAGCTCGGCTTCTCCGACCATATCGCATTTGTTGATGACGAGCACGTCGCAAAATTCGACCTGATCGGTCAGCAGGTGCACGACGCCTCTCGTATCGCCCTCTCCGGCTTCCTGATTCCGGTCTCTGAGCGTATCCCGAGTGTTGAAATCCTGCCAGAAGTGATACGCGTCCACTACCGTTACCATGCAGTCGAGACGAGTAAGCTTGGATAAATCGATGCCCTGCTCTTCGTCGACGTAAGTGAAGGTTTGAGCGACCGGCAGCGGTTCTCCGACTCCGGTCGATTCGATCAGAATGTAATCGAACCGTTTCTCCCTCGCCAGCCGCTCCACTTCCTGAAGCAGGTCGTCGCGCAGCGTGCAGCAGATGCAACCGTTCGACATTTCCACCAGCTTCTCGTCCGTTCGGCTCAGTCCTCCCCCGTCCCGAACGAGATCGGCATCGATATTGACCTCGCTCAGATCGTTGACGATGACCGCGACCTTCAGACCTTCCCTGTTATTGAGCACATAGTTCAAAATCGTCGTCTTGCCCGCGCCCAGATAGCCGCTCAGCACCGTAACCGGGATTTTTTGCTCGTCTTCCTTCGTCAATACGCTCATCTTTTTCCGCTCCTTCATAGGCGAATCGTCGGATCGGGCGGGATTCATCTCGTTTTCTTGTTTCCCGCAACGCTGCAATCCGCGCAGTATCCGAATACGTCAAGTTGATAATTAACCGTATGAAACCGCATAGGCAGCGCAAGCTGGACTTGTGCCGGATTGAAGTCGACAGAAATCGTTTTTTCGCAATCCATACAAATAAAGTGAAGCTGCGGCTGCGCCCGGTCGATGACTCGATAACGGATTTCGTTGGCCATGGCGAACGTTTCGATAACCCGCATCGCGCCGAAAATTTTCAGATTTTTGTAGATCGTGCCATAGCTTACGCCGCGGAATCTCTTCGCCATCTCCCGATACAACTCAACAGCCGTGAACGGACGTTTGTAGTTGAGAACTAAGTCGACCATTGCTTTCCTTTGCGCGGTAATGCGAAACCCTTGCTGGAGCATCTCGTTCAGCAGCGCGTCTCTATTCAAATGATTTCACCTGCCTGCGGGAACAGCATAATGATGCAAATGGAGTCGAGAGAGGTTCATCGCTTGCGCCCGCCAACCTCTGGATTTATACGTAATTTTTACGAATATTGTTCAAGAAAACTGTTGCTTCATCTCTTCGATACAGTTCCGGCTCACCATTTTTCCTCGAAAATAAACTAGATTTTCCGAGCTCCCGGTGAAAATACACGTAGGTTCATACTTGCGGAGCATGATCCTCTCCCCGTCCACGAAGATTTCAATCGGATCCTTCTCCCCGATGCCCATCGTACGGCGCAATTCGATCGGGAGGACGATTCTCCCCAATTCGTCGACTTTGCGGACGATGCCTGTCGCTTTCATCATGCGCTGTTCCTCCTCTGGCGATTCTCTTACGGCGCTCCGACTTTCGCGTTCTCTCTGCTGCCGGTCGCTTTGGGCTTGTATTCGGTAAAGGCGGTCTCAATATGCGCCTGAAGCAGCGGACCGTCCTCGATGATCGCTTTGCGCTTGGCTTTAAGGATAATCTGCTCCATATCCGCAAAGCTGCACCCGGCGAGCAGCTCCGAAGCCGCTTGATGGACGGTTCCCCGGCTCTCGAAATCTCCGATCAACAGCGAAATAAACTCGTTGCGGCTGGCTTCCTCCGGCATGCCGTACGTCATTTTCGTATCGAAACGGCGCCAGACGGCATGATCCAGCTCCTCCTCCAAATTCGTCGCGGCTACGAAAACGCTGTCCCCTTCGAATTCGTCCAGACACTGCAATAACGTGTTGACGGCTCTGGCCATTTCCTTGACTTCGTCGTTGTTCTCCCGGGTCCTGGCCACCGCGTCGAACTCATCCAGAAACAGTACGCAGGGCGAGCCTTTGGCATAATCGAATATTTTGCGAATGTTGCTCCCCGTCTCTCCCAGATGGCTGTGAATGATCGCGTCGAGCCGAACCAAAATGAGCGGCAGCTCAAGCCGGGCTGCCAGATAGAAGGCGGTCAGCGTCTTGCCTGTGCCCGGCGGGCCGAACATGACGACTTTGTTGGGAATCGGCACATCGTATTGCTCGAATTTGTCCTTCATGCCGAGAATCGTAATAAACTCCTCGACGATTTGCCGGTTAACCGGCGGCAGAACCATGCGTTTGACCTTCCTTGCGCATTCTTTAACCTCGTAGTAGGTGCCCATGTCAATGCCTTTGGACCGGGGGAGGCGCAAATTTGCTTTGTTTTTGCTCATTCTTGAGAAGCTCCTTAATTAATCAATGCCGGGGAAGTCCAGAAAACCCCTTCCCGGTCCAGTTCTACCCGCTCCAGTTGATGTTCGAAGTCGGGACACGGCGTTATCGAAGGAACCAGGCTCCACTGGCCGTCGTCATCCAGCGCATAGACGCTCCATATGCCCCGCTCGAGACGAAATTGCGCGATTGCCGTACGGGTCCATTGCCGGTTGAAGTAATCCGGGCGTTCCTCCGACAAGGTGAGCCGATTGCCGTTCCATTCGTATTTTAAGCGAACGTACGCACGTACCTCCCGAGGGACCTTCAAATCGATATATCCATCCAAAAGCTTCTCGAGTCTTCGGATCGTAAACGGATCCATCCCTCTTCACCTCGTCATGTGCGGATACAAATCCGCAATGCCGAAACGGCGTCTTATTAAGACGACCGATTCGGCATGCGGCGACCGCGTCCTACTCGTTCAGCGCCTTCTTCAAAGCTTCCAGATTGCTTCTCATAATTGCGATATAATCCTGGTTGTTGCCGATTTCCTCTTCCGTCAGCCCTTCGAGCGGATTAAGCACATCCGTTCGGGCGCCGAGCTCGTCCGCCACCGTCTGCGCCACCTTCGGATCGACCAGCGTCTCGAAGAAGATCGTCTTGACTTGGTGCTCCTTGGCGAATTCCACGATTTCCGCCATTTCATTCGGGGACGGCTCCTGGTCGGGAGAAAGCCCCGAAATCGGAAGCTGCGTAAGTCCGTAGCGCTTGGCGAGATAGCCGAATGCCGCGTGCTGCGTCACGAACTCCTTGCGTTTGGCGCCGCCCAGCTCCGCCTTGAACGCCTCGTCCAGCTCCTGCAGCTTGGCGATATACGCGTCGGCGTTTTTCTTGTAATCGTCCTTGCGGTCCGGATCGGCCTTCGCGAAGGCGTCGGCGATGGCGGCGACCTGCTGCTGGGCCAGCACCGGATCGAGCCATACGTGCGGATCGAGCACATGCTCGTGTTCATCCGCGTGTTCGTCCCCATGCTCGTCGGCATGCTCGTCTTCGTCCGCATGTTCATCTGCGTGTTCTTCTTCGTCCGCATGCTCGTCTTCATGTCCGTGCTCGTGCGGCAAGCCTTCCATCAGCTCGATGCCCTCGCTCGCCTTCACAATGATTCGCTTGTCGCTCGCCGCGCTTGCCAGCGCGTCTTCGACCCACTCCTCTACGAGGCCGTTGTACACGAAAATATCGGCTTCCTTCACTTTGACCATGTCCTGCGGCGAAGGCTCCCAATCGTGCGGCTCCGTTCCGGGAGGAACGAGCGCGACGACGTCGGCGTATTCCCCTCCCACCTGCTTGCTGAACTCGTACATGGGATAAAAAGTCGTGACGACTTTCAGCCTGGCGGCTTCCGCGGCGCTCGCGCTGCCCGAAGGTTCCGCGCTGCCCGACGCCGTGCCGGTCGGCTGGTCGTTCTTGCCGCAGCCCGCCAGCGCCAAAGCCAATCCCGCTATCAATATTATCGATGCCTTAAATCCTTTTTTCACCGTAATTCCCTCCCGAAATCCGCTATTCATAGAAGTTTCTTGATGCGATAGGTCGCTTTCCTTATTCCGATTCCCGCAATAAGCAGCACCAACAGTACGAAAGCGATCGTTCCCCCAGGAGGCGTGCTCAACTGATAAGAGGCCGCGAGGCCGGAAAATACGCCCGCCAATCCGATGCCCATGGAGATGAGCAATGCCGCGGCGAAGCTGGGCGCGATCCGAATCGCCAGCGCTGCGGGAAGCACAATAAGGGAAGAGACGAGAAGCACTCCGACGATCGGAATGCTGGCCGCGACGATCATCCCGGTAATGACGCTGAAGCCGAGGGAGATCCACTTGACCGGGAGCCCGTTCGTCTTCGCCGTCTCCTCATCGAACGTTATCTGGTACAGCGGTCTGCGCATGAAATAAAAAAACGCGCCTCCAACCAAGGCTACCGCGCCCATGAGAAGCAGCTCGGTCCGGTTTACGGCCACGACGGAACCGAATAAGTAAGAAGTGAAGCTTTTGTTGGTCGCGCGGGCAAGGCTCATCAAGATCACCGCGGTTGACAGTCCGCCGACCATAATAATGGCGACGGACATCTCGCTGTAGGTTTTGTAGGCTCTTCGCACGTACTCCACCGCGACGGCCCCCGCGACGGCAGCAATAAACCCCGTCAAGGTCGGGTCGATATGAAGATATATTCCCGCAGCTACGCCGGCGAGCGATACGTGCGAAAGCATATCCGCCATTAACGCCTGCCTGCGAAGCATCAGATAAACTCCCAAAGCCGAAGCGATGAGCGCGATTATCCCGCCGGCGCAAAATGCCCGCTGCATGAAGTCGTAGTGCAGCATTTCCAGCCTCCATCTTCTTTGCGTTCCAAGGTGATGCAGCGATCGAGATACTCCGCCATCTCCGTCAGGTTGTGCGTGACCATCACTACGGTCCGTCCGTAATCCTTGACCTGGGCCTGCAGCAGGCGATAAAATCCGAGCCGGCTTTCCTGGTCCATGCCGGTCGTCGGCTCGTCCAGCACGAGCAGGTCCGGCTCCTGGGCAAGCGCCCTGGCGATGCACACCTTCTGCTTCTGTCCGCCGGACAGCTCGCCGATCTTGCGATGGCGAAACTCCCACATTCCCACCTGCCGAATCGCATCCTCCGTCATCCGGCGGTCCTCCTGATCGAGCCTGCGCAGCCAGGAACCTCTGGCATGTCTTCCGGAACGGACGAATTCCGTAACCGTGCTCGGGAACGCGCCGTTAAAAGCGGCGATCTGCTGCGGTACGTAACCGATCGTCAGCTTGCCCCCTCCGGCATTGCGCCTGGCCAATTCCACCGTGCCGCTCCATGGCTTCAGCAGCCCCAGCATCAGCTTAAGCATCGTTGTTTTGGCGGCCCCGTTCTGACCCGAGATCGTCACGAACTCTCCGAAAAAAATATCGACGTTCGCCTGCTCCAAACACGGGACGTCCCCGTAACCGAAATTTACGTTTCGCAGCGATACCATTCGCATAAGCGCGCTCCCCCTTCCTTCCGTCCGTCACCGCTTCGACCGTTCTGCTCCGGATCTTTTTCAAATTGCGTAATTATTACGATCTTCAGTCATAAAAAAAGCGTTCCAAGCATGGCCAAGCCGCGCCCGGCCATGCTTGCGGGAAATTATCGAGTTTCCCGGTGAAGCGTATATTTCTTGAGACGAGGACTATATTTGCGGAGCTCCAGACGGTTGGGGTGCGTTCTTTTGTTTTTCGAGGTCGTGTAGTTGCGATCTCCCGTTTCCGTGCAAGCCAGCGTGACGATCACTCTCATTACGCTCACCTCCTTCGTTCGTATTTAATAGTAATTATTACGCATATAGAAAGCATAGCGCCTAAAGACCGGTCTGTCAACGTCTAGTCGGCAAAGCTGTAAAAGAACTTGGAGAAAAAGGCCCCGAATGCAAGCGGCCGGAGACCGCATGCCGGAGCCGTTCGCGGGTTCGCTTTTATTGAAGCTGGCACTCCTCGCACAGTCCGTATACTTCAAAACGGTGTCGCAAAACTTTGTAGTTGCCGGGCAGGTTCACGTTTTGCTCCATGGGGCAATATTCGAAGGGGAGCGTCTTCTCGCAGTTGACGCAAATCAAATGATGATGGTGGTGGGAAATGCAGTTCTCCCTGAACTTCAATCCGCCCTCCATAAAATAAAAATGCTCCAGAACCCCCATCTCGCTAAGCATGCGGAGATTCCGATAGACGGTATCGAAGCTTACGCTCGGATATTGAACGACCATCTGGTCGTAGACGTCTTTGGGGGACAGATACCCATCGTAATTCGCGAAAATGCCGGCCAGCGTCTTTCTCTGCTCGGTCACTCTCCAGCCGTTCCTGGACATCGTCTCCAGCATGTTTTTTACTTTGTCGTTCGCCATTTCCGCCCCAACCGTTCCCTTCGCCCGTAATTTGCAGATTTCGCAGCGGACATTGTCTTTCCTTCGTATTTTACCAAGAACGATGGATTTTGTCATATGGCTCGACATGAGGGGCGGGTTGTCTCCTAAGGAGGGCAACCGTTTAATCGATCGATGAACATGTACCGGGGATGTATCTCCTTACGCTACAATGTCCCCTAGACACCCCTGGAGTTCAGCTCTCGTCGAGTTTTTTGCTCATATGCGCGATCCGATCCGACTCCCAATAGCGTTCCTGGTATCCCCGGGACTGCCAGAACGGGTAGCCTCCCGGCAAATGCAAAGACGTATGCAGGTAGCTTTCCGTATAGCCGGCCTCTCTGGCGAATCTCTCGGCCTCGGCATACATCCGGCTCCCGAGGCCGCTTCTGCGCCGATCGGGACGGATGTAGAATTTGACGATTTCGCAGACCGGACCGTCGCCGATCGTCGGCTCCACCTCCGGGAACCGCCTGTCATACGGTCGAACGGCCGCTGTGCCGAGCAGCGCTCCGTCCGCATCCTCCGCGATCAGGAAGACGGCGTTCTCCGGACGCGCGTAGACTTCTTCGAAGAAAAGCAAATCCCGCGGATTTTCCTCGTAAGCGCCTTTCGGATACAAGTCCCGCATCAGCGCCAGAACAAACTCCGTTATGTCGCTCCTCCTCTCCGGACCTGCAACCGCAATTCGATATTCCGCAGATGACTTCACTAATCAACTTCTCCTTTTCATGCGCTTGCAGCGGCTCCGTCTGCGCCTCTAGACTTCCGGTTCGCACCCCAGGCTATGCCTGCGCACCATCCGATCAGTATGTTCAGCCGAATACGACGGAAACGAACAGCATCAGCAGGCAGCAGATCCACAGCGGCCTGGATAGGGCGTTGCTAAACGGCATTGCGGCAATCTCCGCCTTCCGGTGCAGTTTATTCGGGGACGACCATCCCGAGGCCGTGCCTGGAGTTTCGCAGCTCCGCGTTCAGGAGAAGCGTCGACTCCGGAACATCGAGCTTTCCGATTAGCTCCGGCCTGTAATTGCCGGCAGGCTTGCCGCTCCACGGTCGCAGCTGCCGTGCCGCCTCCCGGATCTCGGCGACGTCCGCATGCACGGCGAAGCCCTGGCTCTCCATCCATTCGTCGTTAAACAGCGTCTGGATGTAACGGTCCCCGCCGTCCGAAACCATGCACACGACGCGCTGCCCGGGCTTCAGCTCCTGGGCGATTTTGAGCGCGACCAGGGCGCAGGCCCCGCTCGAAGGGCCCATCAGGATGCCTTCGTTGCGTGCGAACGCCCTCGCCGCCAGAAAAGCCTGCTCGTCGGCAACTTTATATACGCTGTCCACATGATTCACGTCCAGATTGTCCGGCGTCCAACTGAGCCCGATTCCGGGAATGCGATAAGCCTCCGCGTCTCCTCCGAAAATCGTGGAGCCGACGGCATCGACGCCGACGACCTTCGTCTCGGGCGCATAGGTTTTCAAATATCGGGAAATTCCGCCCAGCTGTCCGCCCGTGCTTACCGCGGTAACGAAGGCCTCAAGCCTCCCAGAGCAGGCCTCCACCATCTCGCGGGCCGTCGTGCGGAAATGCGCCTCGCTGTTAAGCAGGTTAAAGCATTGGTCCGGCCGGTAGCTATTCTCGATTTCCCTGGCCAGCCGGTTGGCCAGCGAGATTCTTGTTTTGTGATAGCTGCCGGAATCGTCCTGCTCCGTCACGACGATCACTTCCGCGCCGAAGCCCTTCAGCAGCGCCAGATTGGCGCTTGTCGTCTTGGGATCGACCAGGATGACGACCCGATAGCCTTTGGCCGCCCCGATCATCGCCAGCGAAATGCCGAAATTGCCGCTGGACGACTCGATAATCGTGCCTCCGGGCTTCAGCCAGCCCCTGCGCTCGGCTTGTTCGACGATGAACAGCGCGGCCCGATCCTTGATGCTGCCGCCCGGATTGTAACGCTCGTATTTGAATAAAAGCTGACCCTCGTCCGCTTGATTGCTGTTAGGAGATGTGAGAAGTGGAGTCTTGCCGACGGTTTCCAAAATATTGGCGATCACGCTCATCCTTCCCTTCCTTTAGACAAGACCGTCCTCCATATCGCCGGCGCATTTGAGCAGCAATTGGGTGTGCGGCTGACGGCTTTCGTGAAGCCGCCCGCTCTCCTGCTTTCGCTCTCCGAAGCTCCCGTTGCTCATCACCGCGATATGGTGACAGAACGCGCGCAGCACCCGAATGTCATGCGAGATCATCAGAATGGAAAAACCGAATTGCCTCTGCAGACGCTGCAGCAGCTCCAAAATCTGCGCCTGGACGCTCATATCCAACGCGGACACCGCTTCGTCGCAGATGAGAATGTCCGGTCGGAGCACCAGCGCCCGGGCAATCGCGATGCGCTGACATTGGCCCGTGCTGAGCTGCGGAGGCCGCCTCGTCTGCGCTTCGTCGGCAATGCCCACTTCGCTCAGGTAATAAGCGGCGAGCGCCTCCCGCTCTTCCTTGCCGCCGATCCGCAAATATTGCAGCGGCTCCTGCACGAGCTGGAGCGCGGTGCGCCCGGGATTCAGGCTCGCCCGGGCATCCTGGAAGACGAGCTGGATCCGCTTGCTCGTCTCGCGCCTGGCCTTCCCCTTCAAATACCCGATCTCCGCGCCTCGAAGCAAAATGCTCCCTTCGCTTGGCCGCTCCAGACCGGCGACACACTTGGCCAGCGTGGACTTGCCGCAGCCGCTCTGTCCCAGAATGCCGAGAATTTCCCGCTCATTCAACGTCAAGTCGACCTGCCGCAGCACGCGTTTTTTTCCGCCGAACGTTTTGCTTAGCCGAACAATTTCCAGCACGGGTTTTCCGGCTGCAGGCGACAAACCGCGCGCCGGCCTGGCAATCCGGTTTCGCGCCGCGAGCAACTCGCGCGTGTAGGCAGACGCCGGCCTGGTCAACACGGTCCTCGTATCCCCCTCCTCCTCAATAACCCCCTTGTTCAGAACGATGACCCGACTGCCGACGGCATTGGCCACGGCAATGTCGTGGGTAATCAGCAGTACGGTCAAGCCCATCTCCCGCTGCAGCCTCCGCAGCAGATCCAGCACTTCTTTCTGACTTACGGTATCGAGCGCGGACGTCGGTTCGTCCGCGATGAGCACGGCAGGCTCGAGACACAGCGCCAACGCCAGGCAAATCCGTTGGCACATCCCTCCGCTCAATTGGAACGGATAGCATTCCAGAATGTGCCGGACATCCTTGAAATTCAGCCTTTCCAGCATGGCGGCGCTGATCGCCGCCGCTTCCTCCGGGGAGGCCAAGCCGTGAAAGAGCAGGCTTTCCTTGAAATGGTCCTTGATTTTCATAACGGGATTAAGCGCCGATTGGGCGTCCTGGAAAAGCATCGCTATGCCTCTCCCGCGAATTCGCTCCCAGGGAATCCCGGGCTTGCCCAAGTCGGAAATCCGCTCGGCTCCGACCCGCAAAGATCCTCCTCCGATGCGGGCCGACGGAGGCAGCATGCCGCTAACGGCTTTGGCAATCGTCGATTTCCCCGACCCGCTTTCCCCCAACAGAACGAGAATCTCGCCTTTTCCCAGCTTGAAATCCAGCGAATTCAGAACGGTCGTCCTTCGTCCGTTCTGCTCGTAGGCGACCTGCAAGCCTTTCACTTCCAATGCCTCGGCGTGATTATCGCACGACATGTCGAGCCTCCTATAGCTCCAGTTTTTCATAAGGGTCCAGCCGGTCGCGCAGTCCTTCCCCGATCAGGTTAAAGGCCAGTACGGTCGCGACGATAAAAGCCGCCGGGCCGATCAGAATATGCGGTGCCTGGAAGAAATGGGCGCGGCCGTCCGCCAGCATGCTGCCCCATTCCGGCGCGGGCGGCTGCGCGCCCAAGCCGAGGAAGGACAGCGCCGCGATGGACAGAATGAGCGTGCCCAGCTCGAAGGTGGCCAGAATCAGCACTGGGCTGATCGCTTTGGGAAGCAGCTCCTTGCGCATGATCGCCAAATTCGAGGCGCCCAGCACTTTGGCCGCCGCATAGGACGTTTCGTTTTTGGCGTGCAGGACGACGCTGCGGGTCAGACGGGCGAAGCTCACCCACCATACCGATACGACTGCCAGCAGCAAATGAACCAGCCCCGTGCCGAACAATCCGGCGATGACCATGGCGAACACCATGAAGGGAAAAGCCAACAGCACGTCGATGATTCGCATCAGAATGTGGTCGAGCGCCGAGCCGTGAAACATCCCCGCCGCCATGCCGACGAGCAGCCCGATCGCCAAAGCCGCGCACAGCGCCAGCAGCGACGACAGCAGCGTCGTCTGCCCGCCGTGCAGCGTGCGGGACAGAATATCCCGGCCGAAGCGGTCCGTGCCGAGCCAATGCTTGTCGCTCGGCTTCTCCAGACGCTCGGCCGCGTTTTGCGCCACGGGGTCGTAAGGAGCCAGCAAAGGCGCGCCAAGGATGGCAATCGCGAGGATCGCCAGCACGACAAGGCCGATAATCAGGCTTGCCGGATTTTTGGAATTAAGCCTTCTCTTCACGGCCTGCCTCCCCTTTGTGATGGATTCGCGGGTCAAGCGCGCTGTAAACGACATCCACAAGAAAATGAATCAGAACGACCATCAATACCGCCACGAGCGCGTAGCCCTGGATGACCGGATAATCTTTGACCAGAATGCTGTCCAGGGCATACTTGCCGATGCCCGGCCAAGAGAAGATGCTTTCGATGACGACGGCTCCGCCGATCAGGCCGGCAAAGCTCAGCGCGACCATCGTGACCAGAGGAATGAGCGCGTTCCTTGCGGCATGCCGGACGACGCGCTTGCGGTCCAGTCCCCGCGACTGGGCGGATGACACATAGATTTTGCCGAATTCGGTCAACAGATTGGCTCTCATGATGCGAACCAGCTGCGGAGCGCCGAGAACGCCCAAGGTGAGCGCCGGCAGCCACAGCCTGGCCGCGCTGAAGTCGCTGCTGATTTCGTAGACGCCGTATTTCACGGCGAACAAGGCCAGCGCGACCAGGCCGACGACAAAAGCCGGCGTGGACGCCAGCGCGACGCAAGCGACGCGAATGAGCTGGTCGGCCAGCTTGCCCGACCGGAGCGCCGCGACCATTCCGAAGAACAGTCCCAGCGCGATCTGGACGAGCAGCGCCGACAATGATAGCGTAACGGTAGCCGGCAGCCTGGCCGCGATTTCCGAGCCGACCTGCTTGCCTGTAAAGATCGACGTGCCCAGATCCCCTTGCGCCAGCCGGCCTAGCCACGAAACATACTGTACGGCGATGTTTCGATCCAGCCCCAATTCCGCGCGCAGCTCCGCCACCTTCTCGTCGTAGGCGCTCGTTCCCTTCGCGGCGATTTCGCCGGGATGCCCCAACATCAGCCGCACCGGGTCGCCCGGAGCCAGACGGATCAGGGCGAAAATGATCAGCGTGGCAAAAAACAGCGTAAGCAGCGCCTCCAGCAGTTTGCGCAATAGCACGGTATGCATGGCGGTCGATTATTGGGCTGTCAGCGTCAAGTTCGCGTTCACGACGTTCTCGAACTGTCTGAAATGCTCCTCGAAGCCTTGCAGCGAACCGCTCACCGCCGTCACCTGCGGACGCGGGAACAGGCTGATGACCGGCGCCAGCTGGGCGACCCGCTCGTTAATCTGCAGGGCCAGGTCATGTCTCGATTTCTGATCTCCGGCCTTCTTCAGCTCCTCCAGAAGCCGGCTCGTTTCCTCGTCTTTGTAGCCGCCGTAGTTGGCTCCTCCTTCGGACGAATACTGTCCCGACAGCACGGCGTATTCTTCGCCGAAGGTACTCCAGGCTTCTATCGAAGCGTCCCAGTCTCCGGACTCGCGAGCCGTCTCGATCAGGCTGTAGTCGCCGTGCTGCACTTCCGCCTTCACGCCGATTCGGGTCCATTGGCTTTGCAGCGCTTCTCCCAGCGCCTTGTCGCCGCCCCAGGTCATCAAGCGCACCGTTAACGGATTTCCGTCCTTGTAGCGAATGCCGTCGGACTCCTTGAGCCAGCCCGCCTCGTCCAGAAGCCCGGCCGCTTTATCCGCATCGAACTGGCTGTATACCGCGTTTTTCGCCTCGGCGTAGGCCGGATTGCTTCCTAACCAGGTCGTCACCGGCGCGCTCTGCCCTTCGGCGGCCAGAATGACCAGTTCGTCGCGATCCGCGCCCCAGGAGAGCGCCTGCCGGACGCGGACATCCTGAAGCTGCGGCTGGCTCAAGTTCAGATAGATCGTCTGCGTCGAGGCGGCCGGAGCCGCGGACAGATACACTTCTTTATTGTCCTTGAACTGGGTCAGACTGGAGACGGGCACGTTAAGCGTCACGTGGCTGCGTCCGCTCAGGGCAGACAGCACCCTCGTCTGCTCGTCGCTGATTTCCTCGAACACGACGGTTGGAATCGTGGGCTTCCGTCCCCAATAATCTTCGTTGATCGCCAAAACCATTTTCTGCTTCGGAGCGAACTCCGTGACTTTGTACATCCCGGTAAGATCCATCGTGGCAACATCCTCGTGGGAAGCCTCGGCGTTATGAATAATCGTCTGATAATAAGACAGATTCAGCGGTACGGGCAGATGCTCGCGATTGGTTTTCACCTGCAGCGTATAATCGTCGAGCTTGGTAATCGTTAGATCATTCAGGAACGGCTGGGCCTGCAGGTCCAGCGATTTGGAACGCTCCAGCGAAGCGATGACGGCGTCTGCGTTAACCGCCTTGCCGCTCCAGAAGCGGACCTCCGGTCTCAGCTTGATCTCCCAGGTCGTCGGATCGACCTCCGTTGCGCTCTCCGCGAGGGACGGCTCGACTTCGCCGCCCGCATTTACCTTGAACAGCGCTTCCCCCGCTCCGATGTTTCTCAAATAGCTCGAGGTCAGCGGCTTGACCGGATCCAGACTGGCGTTGATTTCCTGGCCGATGACGACCAGCTCCTGCGGCTCGGCGCCGCTTGCCTCCGGGCTGGGCGAGGCTTCGCTCTGCGTCGCGCTTCCGGCCGGAGATGAACTCTCGGGCGAGCCGTTCCCGGTATTCGAATTGCCGCCGCTGCAGCCGGCGATCGCCAAACTCAATCCTAATAGGACAACAGACCATAGCTTCTTCATTCTTGTCTCCACTCCATATCGATATCGATTTTTATCCGCTTATACAGCCACGGCGATCGCCTGCATGCGCGTTCCCGTCATCTCGTCGCCGAACGCCAGCGGCTGCCCGGGCTCGAATCGCGCCACATGGGGCGCCGGCTTGTCGAAAAGCCGGACAAGGCGGAACCCGCTTAATTCCAGGTACAGGGCAAGCTCCTGGGGAAACAGCAGCCGGTGCTGCAAATGCTCGCGAACGGGCTTATGCCCTTCGAACGTCCAGCAATAATTTCTATCCAGCAATTGACGGGCGGAATCGATGCCGAAGCGCGTCGTCATCGTTACGGTTTCCCCATTGATCGCGCGCCGCTCCGTCAGCTCCTCGGTCAGCCAGCGTCGTCCCTCCCCCGTCAGGAAGAAGGCGGCATTTCTCATGTCCAAATAAAGCAAGCCGCCCTCGGGAAGATGTTGGCGGAAGCAGCGCAGGCTGGCCAACACCTCGGCATTCGTGAAATTGTATAAAAAAGTGCTTCCTACGCAGATCAGCGCATCAAACTGTCGGCCCAGATCAAAATCCGATTGCGAGCCGTATTCGAACGTAAGTCCGGGATACAGCGCTCTTGCCCAGCTCAGCATTTCCTGCGAATTGTCGAGGCCTGCGGCTTCGTATCCGGCGCGATGCAGGTAGGCGACCTCTCGCCCGGGACCCGAGCCGACGTCCAGCACGCGGCTGCCCGCCTTGTATTCGACCAGCAGCCGGTGCACGAATCGCGCCATGCTCAGCTCGTCGTCGTCGTGAAACGCCAAATACAACGACGGATTCGTATGCAGGAAGTTGTCCGTGTCCGTTTTATACGGCATGCGTTCCCCTACGCTCCCTTCCGGCGGCATAGCAGTACAGCGGCGTATCGGATGCGCTGAACTGCGTAAAAGGAAACGGCTCCGCGACCAGCGCCGTCACGCCCTGCCCGACGAATCGGGCCGCGATCGCGCTTCCCGTCTGCGCGTAGACCGTCAGCGGAATGTCCCTCTCGCGCGCTCTCTCCACAATCCGGTCGAACGTGCCATTGCTCAGCGTCATCGCCGTGCAGATGACGCTGTCCGCCCGGTCCAACACCTTCTCCATATCCTTCTCGACCGGCACTCCCCCTTGGGTCCGTTCAAGCTGCAGATCGCAGGGCAGGCAAGTTCCCCCTCGCCGCACGATAGCCTCGACGAGCGGATTGACTACGCCGATCAGCGCCACCCGCTGCCCGGACCGGATGTCCGCCGTATCCGCGATAAGCGCGTCGCGAAGCTCGGCTTTCTGCAGCGGCGTGCCGGACGGAATCGCCGTCGCCTGGCCGCAATGCTCCCGATGCGGATAGACGCAGCCGAGATAAGCGTCCATCGCCGCGATCTGCACCGCCAAGCTCTCGTCCCTCAGCGCCTCTTCCAGACTGCTCCCGGACCATTGCGCCGCCGCGCCGGCCGTTAATTGCTCGGCCGTATGCGAGCAAGCGCCGAAATAAGACTCTACCCGCAGCAGCAAATAATAGTTATGATACTTGACCGTTGAAGACGGAAACTGCGTCGTCTGATAGATCGAAGAGGCTCCGGTGATCGACAGGGAATCAGGCCACGGCCCCAGCTCTCCCCGCAGAATAGCTTCCTTCAGATCGGCGATCCCGCGCAGCGAAGGCGCACTCATCGGATTCTCCCCCGCTGCTCCGAAGGAGCGAAGCTCAGCGCGATCCGGCCAAGCGCTTCCTCCGCGTAACGTCTGGCATGAAGCCCTTCCGCGTCCTGCGCGATCACGTATCCCAAGTAGCAGGCGTTGTCGATCGGAGGCTCAATCCGCTTGCCGGCGCAATCGTCCAGCTTGTAGCGGACGATGCGTTCGTCCGCTTCCAGCGTCTCGACTCCCCGAACGCTCTCGACGACGCCCCCTTGTGGCGGGACTAGAAACGAGACGGCCGCGCTGGCGACGCCGCGATGCTCAGAAGCGACGACCGGCCGCTTGCCGAGAGACAGATCCACGAACGCGCGCAGCAGATCGACTCCCGTCACGCGCTCGATCAGCTCGACGATGTAATTTCCCGCCGTGCGCGGATTGATCTCGACGACGCGCGGTCCATCCGCCGTCAGCTTCACCTCCGTGTGCGCGATGCCGTGATCGAACCCGACGGCCCGCAGCGCGTCGCGCACGAATTCCTCCGTCCGGGCGCGGGTCTCTTCCGTCAAGTCGGCCGGGAACATATGGCCGTCCTCGATAAAGTAAGGAGTTCCCGTCACCGACTTGTCCGTAATGCCCAGAATCTCGGTCTCCCCCTGATAGCTGACGCTTTCCACGCTGACCTCGTCGCCGGCCATATAAGCTTCGAGCAGATACGTCCGATCCCGCTCCTGCTCTCTGAAATTAAGCGGGAACGCTTCGAGCGCCTGGTAAGCCGCCTCCAGCTCGCTGTCGTTCGAGATCAGGCTGACGAACGCGCTGGATGCCAGATCCACCGGCTTCAGCACAAGCGGGTAACCGATGGCGGCCGCAGCCTCCGCGACCTCCTCCCTCGTGCGCGCCAGCCGGTAGCCCGGGTTGGCCAAGCCGGCCCGATCGAGCGCGAGGCGCATCAGATGCTTCTGCCGCACGGTCTTCACCTGAGCGGGGAACGGACAAGGAAGCCCGAACGCTTGCGCCACCTCTCTGACCGTCTCTATGTAGTAATCGCATACCGTAAGGACGCCGTCGAAACGATAAGGACGCAAAAACTCGATCAGCCCGGGAACGTCGTTCGTCTCCGTCACGAGAACCGAATCGGCATGGCGAAGCACCGGATGCTTCTCCGTGCTGTGAGCGCTTTGGTAATGCTCCGGTTTGCGGGCGACGAAGGTGTACGTATGTCCGAGCGACTTCAAGAGCGGGGGAAGCAGGTTGCCGCTCGCCCCGACCCAGCTTTCGATCATTAACAGATGTGCCACATTGTCCCTCCATTATTCGTAATTATTACGATATTAATCGACAGCTTTGCGATAGAAACCAACATAAGGAGACAAAAGCCCGACTCACGAGTCGGGCTGGAGAATTCATAAACGCCTGGCTACCAGCTTGCCTTTTTCACGCCGGGAATTTGACCCTGATGAGCCAGCTCGCGGAACACGATGCGCGATACTTTGAACTTGCTCAAGTAGCCTCTCGGTCTTCCCGACACTTCGCAACGATTGTGAAGCCGGGTCGGCGAAGCGTCCCGCGGTAATTTGCTCAGCGCCTCGTAATCCTTGTTCGCTTTAAGCTGTTTTCTGAGCTCCGCGTATCGGGCAACGGTGGCCTGCCTCTTCAATTCCCGGATCACTTTCGACTTTTTGGCCATAGAAACCCCTCCCTTCCTATAATTCGTAATAATTACAATCAATATAGCAGAAGATTTCCGAGTTTGCAATTGTTTTTAGCTGCCCGAACGCGTACCCAAGTGAGAATCGTTATCAGCTTTCGACTGGATTTAACTCCTTGGCCAGCTGGCTCGGCATCGAAGCTCTGGGCAGTACCTATTCCCTCTTAGCCCAGCGTTTTCTCCAGCAGTTCGCGCACATACGGTTCCTTGGCTTCGCCAAGTCGGGCAACTTCAATATGCTCAACGATTCGACCGTTGCGAATAACTGCCAGCCGATCGCACAAAAAAACGGCTGCCTGAATGTCATGCGTAATAAAAATATAGCCAAGATCATAGTCAGCCCTCAGACTCGCAAGCAGATGCAGCACCTGCATCTGCACTGTACCATCCAGCGCGCTGATCGCCTCGTCCAGAAGCATGCAAGCCGGCTTGGTGATAAGTGCGCGCGCAATGCAGACGCGCTGCGCCTGTCCGCCGGACAACTCATGCGGGTACCGTGACAGAAAGGAAGCATCCAACCCGACCTGCTCCAACATCCTCGTCAATTTCTTTCGCCTGTTATCCCGCGCGACCCGCCTGCCGTTTCCTCCGGAATCGTCCTGTAGACCCATCAGTTCCACCGGCTCCATCAGAACCTGCTCTACGGTGTGGAAAGGATTCATCGAAGAAGTATAATCCTGAAATACGGCGCTTAGTTTGCCTCGGCGGGAAGCAGCCCGTGCGGTCGGCTCCCCGTTCAGCGTAACTGTGCCCCTATCGGGACGCTCAATCCCGAGAATCAAGCGACCCAACGTAGATTTCCCACTGCCGCTCTCGCCAATAATGCCTATGCTCTCGCCAGCGCGCCAAACCAAAGTCACGTCGTCCAGCGCCTGCTTGCGTGTTTGCTTCGGCCAGAGACCCTGCTTGTATGTTTTGCTTACCCCTTCTACCTTTAACACACGCCCTCCCCCTTCAGCAATTGATGAAAGCGAAGAGTGAGCGGTTCCTTAGCTTCGATCAATTCACGCGTATACGGGTGCTTCGCATGCGCAAACAGCTGCGAGGTCTCCCCGCTTTCCACAATACGTCCATTTTTCATGACCAACATTTCATCCGCCAGATGCCGCACCACAGCTAAATCATGCGACACGATAATCATCGCACAGCCAGTGCGGGCGCGCAGCTTCTTGAGCTGCTGCACCACCTCGTATTGTACGACCGCATCAAGCGCCGTTGTCGGTTCGTCCGCCAGAATCACATCCGGCTCCAATACCAGCGCCACCGCAATCATAACCCGCTGCAGCATGCCGCCGGACAACTCATGGGCATAGCTGCGCAGCACGGCTGCCGGATCCGACAGCCCGACAGCGGATAGCGCTTGACGCATACGATGATCCGTATCCGTCCTTCCCCAACCGTAATGACGCTGCGCAATAGCTCGAAGCTGACGGCCAAGTGTGCTGCCAGGATCAAACGCACGCATGCCATTCTGCATAATCATGCACATGCGGCGCCCGCGCAGCTTGTTCAGCTCCCGCTCGGGCAAGCCGCTGATCTCTGAGCCGTTCAGCATAATTTTGCCGCTTTGCGCCAATCCCGGCTGTCTCAGACGCATCAAGGCGCGGCAAGTCAATGACTTGCCGCTGCCGCTCTCTCCCACAATGGCAAGGCAGCTGCCAGCAGATAGTGAAAAGGAGCTGTCCGCTACCAACAGACGACCGCTTGCTTGCTCTCGCACCTGCAAGTCTTCAACCTCCAGTATCGTTCCCACCTGTCAGGCCGCCTCCTTTTTCCTTTGCCTTGTCTTAAGCCAGCCCCAACCGATTACAGACGCTTTTCGCTCGCGTGCGGTCAGCAGCTTAGGATCAAGAGCGGTCTGCAGAGAATCGGAGAGAAAGTTGACTGCGCCGACCACCAGCATAATGGCCAGTCCTGGGGCCAGCATCAGCTCCGGACGCGAAAACATAACCGATCTCGCTTCGCTCAGCATCATCCCCCATTCTGCATTCGGCGCCTGGATGCCTAGACCAAGGAAACTCAAACCCGATACTTGTAAAATCATCGAGCCAAAGGAGCTGCTGGCCAAAACTGCGATTTCCGGCAACGCTACCGGTGCGACATGCCGCGCCATAATTCGCAGATGTCCGGCTCCCAGAGTACGGGCAAAACGCACATAATCGGCGTCGGCATAAACCATGACCGTCGTACGAATGAGACGGGCAAACCAAGCCCATTTCATCATGACAAAAGCCAACAAAATATTCGTCAGCCCCGCCCCCAGCATACCGACCACTGCCAATGTCATCACATAACCGGGAAAGGAAAGCATAATATCGCAGACGCGCATCATCATCGCATCGACGCGTCCGCGAAAGTAGCCCGAGATAAAGCCCAGCGCAGCGCCAATTCCAACTGATGCTCCAAGCGCTCCCAGCACCCAAAGCACACTGGGACGTATGCCGTAAATCAAACGAGAGAGCACACAGCGACCCAAATGATCGTTGCCGAGCCAATACGTCGATGAAGCCTCAGCAAACCGCAGCTCCATATGCACCTCGTTCGGGTCATGGGGCGCAAGCAGCGGTGCGCACACGCCTGCAAGAAGCGTGCCGAGCACCAGAAGCAAAGAAGCCGCGCCCAACTTATCCCGCTTCATCCACGCCAGGCGATTGCCCATCTACATCGACCTCCTGACCTTAGGGCTTAGCAACGCCTGAACCAGATCCGCCGCCATGTTACAAATGACAAAGCATGCGGCGAGCACCAGCACATACGCCTGTATCATAGGGAAGTCCCGACTCAGAATCGATTTCACCATCAGACTGCCGATCCCCGGCCAAGCGAATACATTCTCTACTACCACGGTACTGCCAAGAATAATCGGAATAGCCATCCCAAGCACAGATACCGCAACCTGCAGCGAGTTGCGCAGCACGCGCCGGACAATTCGACCTTTAGACAAGCCGCAGGCTCGTGCATAAAGCACATGATCGTCATGAAGCTGACCCAGCATGGAACTGCGAATCACGCGAAAGTAAATACCCGCATAACCGATTACTATGACCGCCACAGGCAACACGTAACTGCTTGCCCCATCCATGCCGCTTGTCGGCAGCCAATCCAGCTTTACCGAGAACAACCAAATTAAGAGAGCAGCCAGCCAGAAATGAGGCATCGCCGTCAACATAAAAGCCAACCCTCTTGCTGATACGTCGAACAGCCTGCCTTCCCGTAATGCACAGGCCGCGCCAATCCCAATGGATAACAAAATGACAAGCAGAGAAGATACAAGCGTCAGCTTGATCGTATTAAGGAGTGCCGGGCCGAGCAGGGACCAGACCGGTTTCCCCGTCACATACGAGTCCCCGAAATCCAACCGTAAGCTGGCGCCGAGCCAGTCTGCATAGCGTTCCAGAAAAGGACGGTTAAAACCCATTTCCTCGCTTGCTTGCGCCAGAAGCTCATCGGTAAT
The DNA here is from genome assembly GCF_041641335.1 of Cohnella sp. Classification (NCBI taxonomy): domain Bacteria; kingdom Bacillati; phylum Bacillota; class Bacilli; order Caryophanales; family Paenibacillaceae; genus Cohnella; species Cohnella sp. The sequence continues at coordinate 45,919 of NZ_JBEPYQ010000032.1, forward strand.
AACTGGCACCTCCTGCGCGCGCAGCACCGCCTCCGCCGGATTCATCGGGGATAGGTGATTAAGAATAAACGTCAAAAAGGAAATGACAATCAACAACGGAACAACCAGCAGCAATCTGCGCAGCGCATAGATCGTCATCGCATACGACCTACTTCCCCTCGGCGCTTGCCAACAGTTGCATTCGTTCAAACGGCAACTCGAATTGCGTCTGCTTGAACGAAATCCCGCTTAAAGCTGAAGGCGCCAATACGGTTACACGTCCATTCGTAAGCGGTATAAAAATCGCTTCTTCATGCACCTTTCTGAAAATACTGGAATATAGATCCTGTCTGCTTTCCTCGTCTCTGGATACCATAACCGCCTCAATCCAATCATAGAGCTGCTGCGCATCCGCAATTCCCTTGGTCGCGTTCAGATACGAGGAACCGGCAGCAAAGGCAGAAACGGTGCTTTGCGGATCATAAGCCAATCCCCAGGTCTGATTAAACATCAGCTCGTACTCCCCGGTCGAACGACGACTGGCAATGGAACTGGATTCTTCCCCAATCAAATCCAACTGCATGCCGACCTTGCGCGCCTCGCTTTGCAGCCATTCTGCCTGTGTCTTCTGTGTCGGCGAATTGGCATCATAGTATAGCTTCATCGCCAGCGAACGATCATTTTTCTTGCGCAAAGCGTCTCCCTCCGCCTGCCATCCGGCGCCTCGCAACAACTCAACCGCCTTCGCAGGATCGTAGCCTCTTTTATCCAGCGACACATTGGCATAATTGACATTTGCGGAGAACAGTGTCTCGGCCGGCGATTCGGTTCCTTGAAAAATACTGTTGCTGATGAGTTCCCGATCTATAAGATGCCAAAGCGCCTGTCGAACGGCCAACTCGCTGATCGGACTATCTGCATTGCCGCTATTGGCCACAATCATCTTCGTGTTCATCGGTTCGCTTCGTACGATTTGATAATCTCCCTCGTCCGCCAAGCGTTGCATGGATTCAACATCAATGCTGTCCGCCCCGCGATCATCCGTAAAAATCAAATCGATCTCGCCTTTTTGCAAGGCAAGCAGCGTCGTTTCGCCGGCGGGCATCACCTTGGTCGTGATCTCCTTGATTGTCGGCGCACCGCCCCAGTAACGCTCATTCGCAGTAAATACCGCATATTGTTCCGTCACGTGTTCTTTGAGCTGATAGGGCCCAGTGCCATGATGTCCTGCCACCCCGTCCTTCGTTTCACCGTTCACGAAATCCTTCGGCGATAGAAACACGTACGGTCGAGTCATGGAAAGCTCCAACAACGTCGGATAATACGGCTCGGATAGAACCAGCCTCAGCGTGTATTCGTCCTCTGCCACAATTTCCTTCAGCTTGGTTGACAACTTAATCCAGGCATGCCGTTCCCCGTTGCGCTGCACCGCTTCCATATTCAGCTTGACCGCTTCAGCATTAAACGGTTCTCCATCATGAAAAACAACATCCTTGCGCAGACGAAACGTATATACTGTTCCATCCTCCGATATGTCCCACGACTCGGCCAATAGCGGCTGAATGCCTTGCGTCGTATTCTCCACCAGCGATTCATAGACCATTCCCTGCGCAAACATTGAACCTGGATACAGATGGGGATTCATATCATTAATATCCTTTGATACCGCTACAACCAGCTTGCTCTGCTGCGCTTCATTCTCTGATGCGCCCTTTTTTTCTCCTGCACAGCCCGCCAACACAAAAACAAATATGGCACATAGGATCAACGTATACGAATTAAATTTCAACACCTTGTTTCCACCTCATTATATGTAATGATTACGATTATCACTCTCGATTAATAGTAATTATTACAACCAAGTATGTCAATCCCTTTTTATCTTTTATTCCTTTTACTCTATTACGCCGCCGAGCCTGCTTCTACCAGCTTCGATCGACGAATATATGTAAACAGAATCATGGAAGCGCCCAACAAAGCGCAAATCATATACATTGTAGAATAAGACACAAGATCCGCGACAGGTCCCATCACAACCCCGCCCAACGATACGCCTAAATCAGCCATGGCAATAAACAGTCCGATAGACATATTACGACTCGCTTGCGGTAAAACAAAGGACAAATAGGTCGTCAACGTGGGGTAAAGCAAAGCCTGCGCGCATCCCATCAGAACAGCCCCGGTATAAAGCAAGACAGCGCCAGCCGAAGCTGATAAGGTTATACATAACGCTGCTACAGCTACCATAAGCATAATTCCCATAATAAACGAAGAGTGCCATCTGCCATCGGATGGAATCTTCTTCCGTAACGCAAATCGTGAAAGAACGAGAGTGCCGGCTTGCAGCATCAGATATAACCCGACATGTCCCCCATGAACTTCTTCGGCATATAGCGGGATAAAGGTCGTCACTGAACCAAATACAATAGAGGCCGATAGCATTAAGAGACTGCATGTGAATAAATGGGGACTGTGAATGAGCTGCCCCAGATTTTTGAACATGCTCGTTCCCTCTCCATCTTTTTCAGATGTGATTGAGGCATCCGGTATGTTGTCCATCTTCGCGCTAAAACCGATCATGCCTGTGAACACAGCAAGTAAAATCATTGTAATGGCGAAATAATTCATGTCGCCTCCTTGCCAGATGCCTAACGCCAGCAACGGACCTACAATTCCCGGCATATAAGCGCATAAAGAATATAAGGAAATTCCTTGGGATCGCTCCTTATCCGGTAAGGCGTCAATGATACCAAGCTGCAGGGCCATTGAGAAAAACGCCGTGCATATGCCCTGTAGAATGCGGGCGACCACATACCCTTCCATTCCTACGAATGTGTATAGCAGCAGCGCAATCCCATTGATGACCAGAATGGTACGCAGCACCCGGATTGGCCCATATTTCTTGATCATCTGTCCTGCCCATGGCCGAAAAAACATCGCGGTAAACAAATACGCGCCCATAACGATGCCGATCGTGCTATTAGTAGCTCCAAACGATTTTCCCTGCAGAGGGATAATTACATTTAATATAGAATTCGCGCTAAAATAGGAAAGCGTTAATAAATACAGCCTCATAAAAGGCCATGACATTGCACCTTTCACACATGTGCCCCTCCTTGGATTTTTCTCCTTTGGACTCTATCTATTTCTCTGCCTCCACTCAGTTCGTAAAATTTACTATCTAATAGTATCCATACTCTGGTGATACGTCAATAGCTGTAAGCAACATCCGCTTATGAAACCGCCGCTTCGCAAGAAACCCTTCTAACTACCGCAAATGTGCTACTGCGCCGCAGCTATTAACAATTTTGTATACTCGTGTCGAGCTTCCTCATTCATCTGATCAACCCCAAATTGATCGACGATCAATCCTTTCTTCATCACCATAACCCGCTGACACAATTGAGCGATAACGGCCATGTCATGCGAAATAAACAGCATGGACATTTTCAATTCCCGCTGTAATCTCAGCAATAGCTCCAGGATTTGCCGCTGTATCGTCGGGTCCAGTCCCGATGTCGGCTCATCGCATATTAATACCTGCGGACACAGGCTGACGGCGCGGGCAATGCATACTCGCTGTCTTTGACCGCCGCTTAGTTCATGTGGATATCGATCCAAGTGCTCGCCGGACAACCCGACCAATGCCAGTAAAAACTGAGCCCTCTCTCTTCGCTCCAGATCCTGTCGTTCAAAAATAGTTGATTTCACATCTGGATAATTATCGAGCGGCTCTATCACCGATCGCCATATCGGCAATCGATCGTTCAACGCAGCCGCAGCATCCTGAAAAACAGCCTGCACATGCTGTCGAAGGAGACGAAGACGCGATCTGCTCAGATTAGCAAGACGCTGGCTCAGCCAGTAAACCTCCCCTTCATCGGGCGTTTCCAGCGCCAGTAATTGCCGGACAAGCGTACTCTTTCCACAGCCGCTCTCGCCTACCAGACCCACGCATTCGCCTTGACGAATAGTAAAGGAAAGCCGATGAATTCCATTTCCCTTTTCCTTAGCGCTTTTACTAGGATATGATTTGGACAGATTGACAACCTTTACCGCCTCCTTCATCATGTATGCCTCCTTCCTCGCAATCTGAATGATAGATGAGCCGTTACGTCCAGCACTGGACAGGACGCAAGCAACTCCCGCGTATAGGGATGCGAAGCAGCGGTTCGAATGCTCCCGATTCCTCCCGTTTCCACAAGGGTTCCCCGATGCATAACGGCCATTCGATTCGCTCTTTTCCACACTTGCCTCAAATCGTGAGTAATCCAGAGCATGGCGCAGCCTGTGCTTCTTTGCAGATGCATCATCAACTCCATTACCCTTTCCCCTGTCAGCACATCCAGTGCCGTAGTCGGTTCATCGGCAAGCAGCAATGACGGTTCGGGAAGCAGCGCCGCAGCAATCGCCGCCCGCTGCCGCTGTCCTCCGCTAAGCTGAAAGGGATAGCTGTCATACACCCGTTCGGCAGGCAAACCTACCTTTTCCAACCAAATGAGCACCCTCTCCTTCGCCTCTTGTCGAGATAGCTTTATATGTGAGCGAAGAACCTCTAACAATTGCGGCCCCATTCGCAAATATGGAGAAAAGCTGCCATGATAATCCTGAAAAACCCATCCGATTTCCTTTCCCCTCAAACTTCTTCGTTGCGCGGACGCCAGCTCCAGCAAATTTCTGCCTTTCAGCATGATCCTTCCGCTCGCTCGCATCCCCCTCGGAAGCAGCCCTGCTATCGCTGCGGCCGTCAAGCTCTTGCCGCTGCCGCTTTCGCCTGCCAACACCAGCATTTCTTCCTGATCGATGGTCAGACTGACGTCATGAACCAGCTTACTTCCGTCTGCTGTTTCAATTTGCAACTGCCGAATTTCCAATAACGATTGTTGTTTTTTATGGAGGGGGCTCTCCTGCATCTTCTCTCACCTTCCGGCTTCGGATAACTTAGCTCTGTTTCGTACATCCAGCCTGTCACGCAAAGAGTCGCTGATCATGTTGCAAGCCAACACAACCGCCAAAATACACAATCCGGGATACAGCATCAGCTCGGGCGCCTTCTGAAAATACGATCTTCCGTCATTGAGCATAGCCCCCCACTCTGGAGCGGGCGGCTGCGCGCCGAGACCCAGATAAGAAAGCGCAGAAATCAGCAAGATCGTCCGTCCGATGTCTCCGGCCGCCACAATCGCAAGCGGCGAAACGAGATGACGAAGCACATGCCGACGAATAATCGCAGGATCTGTGCTGCCTGAAACAACTGCTGCTGCGATATACTCCTTAGTTCGTTCAGCCTGAACAATGCCGCGCGCCAGCCGTGCATAGCCAATCCATTTCACACATGCAATAGCCAGCATCACATGAGAGAGACCCGGGCCCAAGAAGCCGGCGATTGCAACTGCGACCAGAAACTCCGGCAGTGCGCCAGCGCCATCCACGATTCGCATCAAGAGCGCATCCCATCGACCGCCTGTATAGCCAGCCCATACGCCGATTGGCACTCCGATCATGGCAACCAGTATAATGACAACCGCCGACAAGCCTAACGTCGCTTGTGCGCCGACAAGCAATCTGGACAATAGGCAGCGCCCCAGATGATCCGTCCCAAGCGGATAGTTCCAATCAGGCGCCTGCAACCGATTTCCCATGTCAATGAGCAATGGATCGTGGGGAGCCCATTCCTTGCCGAACAAGGCAATCGCCAGAAACAACAATAGCATGGCAACGCCGGCTACCTGCATTGGATACGTTAGAAACGCCCTCAGGCGAGTTCGCAGCCCTGTCAGAATGTTCATCTCATCCGCCCCTTCCATGAACGTATACGCGGATCCAATGCTGCTGCAGTGAAATCTGCGAGGAAATTGGCGCCAACAAAAAACAGCCCGCAAAACACCACATATCCCTGAACAACCGGATAGTCCCGCAGGCGAATCGCCTCCATTGCCAAGCTTCCGAGTCCCGGCCAGCCGAACAGCGTTTCCGTCACGACGGAACCCGCCAGCAAAGCGCCAACCTGAATCCCGGAAAGCGAGACAATAGGCACGAGCGCTCCACGAACAGCATGTCGAAAGGTGATGCGCCATTCCGAGACGCCTCTGGCTCGCGCGGCCCTGATATAATCCTGGGATAGGGCATCCAGCAAGCCTGCGCGAAGCAAACGGATATAATCCGGCGTCATCACAAATCCGAGAGTCAAGGAAGGTAAAACAAGATGTCGCCAGCTTCCGCTCCCCATCGTCGGCAACCATTGAAGGTGGTAAGAAAACGCATATATGAGCAGCAGCGCTAACCAAAAGCTCGGTATGGAGGCTCCGAGCAATGCAACCCCGCGGCTAATTACATCCATTCCCTTTCCGGGATATACTGCCGCCAAGACCCCAAGCGGCACTGTAACGAGCAGCAGTACAATAAGAGAGCCGCAGGTCAGTACAATTGTAGCCGGTAGCCGCTCTAGAAGCAGCCCCAGCACATCACGATTGCTGGCAATCGACTTGCCCCAATCCAACTTGGCCATTTGCGTCAGCCATTTGGCAAACTGCTCATGCACTGGCAGGTTTAGTCCCATGTCATCACGCAATCGCTCCTGCGCCAACTGAGTGAGAGAACTGTCGTTTGCAGCTAAAATAGCTAACACCGGATCGCCCGGCGCCAGCTTTAACAAATAAAAAGTGATCCCGCTAATCACAAATAAAAGGAGGAAAAGCTGGCCGATCAGGCCAGCTAAACGCTTCATCATTTTAGTTCACATCCAGCTTATTGGTTACAATATAAAACTCCTCCGCACCCGGTTTCCAATTTTGTATGCTTTTATGGACACCGACGAGAATATTTGGATGAATGATATAGGAATGAGGAAGGGCCTCGTTGATCGTATCCACTGCTCTTCTAGTTAATGCGTACCGCTCGGACGTTTCATCAGTTGCGTTCAATTCCTCCACAACCTCGGCCAAGCCCTCGACTTCAATATTGGCTGAATTGTATGCGCCGCCCGGCATATACGCCGCATTCAAGAAAGAACCGCCATCCCCTCTGGGCGCTGTCAAATAGGTAGCCGTCGACAGATCCCAATCCGTTGATTCTTTAATATAGGTTTCCGGATACTCGACGGAAATGATGTCAATGGCAATCCCCGCCTTGGCCGCCTCGGACTGCACAACCAACGGAATGAGCGGCAGTTCAGGATTGATGCCGGAAAATGCAATCAATTTAAGCGATAATGGCTGTCCGTCTTTCGCCAACTTGCCATCATTGCCTTTCACATAACCGGCCTCAGCCAGCAAAGCCACAGCTCCCTCGACATCCAGTGATTGCGCGTCGCGCTCGCTGCCGAATGGAAGAAGCGGATTAAAGGGGCCTGCTGCCGGAAGCGCGTGTCCCAGCATAACTTCCTTCACAATCGCGTCACGGTCTATGAGCTTGTCCAAGGCTTGGCGAACTCTCGCGTCGTTCACTTGAGCGCTCATTGGATTATACGTAAAATAGTGAGTTCTCATGCTGGTTACCGATTCGACTGAAAGCTCCGCATCCTTGTCGATCACCTCCAGCGCTTCCGGCGCCAGGTGATACACAATATCGGCCTGTTTGGATTGAAAGGCCAATGTACGCACATTCGCATCCGAGTTGAACTGAATGACGACCTCGGACAACAACGCTGCACCGTCCCAATATTCGTCAAAACGGGATAGGTTAATCTCCTTGCCTGGAACGAAAGAGGTTACCTTGAAGGGGCCCGTGCCCACCGGAGCAAGATTAAATCTGTCCTTGCCCAATTCTTCTTCCGCAGCGACACTAATCAGGCTCGCCGTCGGATGCACAAGCTCGGTCGGAAATGCAGGATGCGGCTCAGTGGTTGTGAATGTCAGACGCTGTCCGTCCGCTTCAATGGAGGCAAGCTTAAGCGAAGCGGCCAAGGAGGCACTATCCGCGATCCCCCGTTCAAACGATAATTTCGCCGCTTGCGCGTCCAGCATCGAACCATCCTGAAAATGAATATTGTCCCGCAGTGTAAATACCCATGTCGTAGGTCCGGGTTGCTCCCATTCCGCTGCCAGCCATGGTTGCACCTGCATATTCTCGTCCAATCGAACAAGCGTTTCTGTAACGCCTGCGCGTAAGGCAATCCAGCCAATATGAGGATCCATAGTGTCGACTGGAAGACTATGAATTATCGTTACGCGCTTCGCCTGCTCCGAATCGTTCGCACTTGCAGGCGTCGTACTGCTGCTTGGGGAAGCCGACTGCTCTTTGCTTGACTGGGGATCGGGGGAAGCGCACGCTCCTAAAGCGAGCGCCATGACGACAAGCGCTACAATAAGATATCCCCATTTTTTGGACCTGACTACAATTTGCATCTGTTTATTTTCCTCCCAAATATGTTCATCCTTATAGAGCAAGCCGATTCTTCTTCAAGCGTAATTGCCATTACAGGAATGATTACGACTTGATTATATAGGGCGAGAATAATTCGAGATATAGCTCAATCGGGCTATGAACTGTCAATAAAGCAATTAAAATTCAACGATTCGATGACAATAATATTCATTCGGTACGATAATTAATCGTAATAATTACATTCAATTCAGGATTTATTCCCCTAGGAGGAGGAAACAAGCATGAAGGTTGAAAAAAATGGCGCCTTAATCCCCGTTACGGTGCTGACCGGTTTTCTGGGGGCGGGAAAGACGACGCTGCTTAACCATATTTTGCATGCAAATCATGGCGAGAAAATAGCCGTCAGGCCGACACCTTTCGCTACAATGGGATTTAGAATATTAAAGGGATGAGCTAGCGCTTTGTTTTCCAGGGCGTTCATATGCTGTTTGGAATTGCGGCCGACCGGGAATGAAATCGATCCGACTGCTTGCTCTGCTCCAGATTGGAAAACCGCGTTCCTTGAAGCGGCCGAATCCAATGCAAGCTGCGCTCTTCACCCGATTTTGAAACGTCCGGACGAGAAACGCGTATCGCCTATGATAAAAGAAAAGAAGAAGCGGCAACTTAATGTCGCTTCTTCCTCTTGAGGTTTAGCGGTGATGCGGTCAATCCTGTTCCATCATCCTGATAATCAGGCCGGCCGCCTCTGCCCGTGTTACGGGAGCACGGGGGTCAAAACGGTTCCCATTCTTCCCGTTGATAAGCCCGGCTCGCTGCACGGCCGCCACGGCATCCCTCGCCCACACCGGAATTTCATTCGCATCCACGAAAGCGAGCTTCGAATCCGGCGCTTCCGACAGATGCAGCGCACGCGCCGCGATCACCGCCATTTCCGTCCGGCTTATGAGCTCGCCCGGCCGGAACGTTCCGTCCGCGAACCCCCGGATCAGTCCTTGCGCCGTCGCTTCCGTAACGGACGAACGCGCCCACGTCGGAATGCTTGCCGCATCGGTGAACTCCGATTGCGGATTCTCGCTCGCGCCTTCGCTGCCGATCAGCTTAAGCGCACGGTTTAGCAGCGCCGCAAACTCTACGCGCGACACCTGTTGATTCGGACGGAAAGTACCGTCTTGATACCCCGTCACGATCCCTTTGGCAACCGCTGCCTTGATCTCCGCCTCCGCCCAATGTCCGGTTATATCGCTAAGAAGGATGCCGGGTTCTTCCGGTTGCGGTTGGGACGGCGGCGTCTGCTTGGCGACGGAAAGAACGGCGAATTCGGCAAATTTATCCGTCTGAGCCGTGAAGACCTCTCCCGCAAGACTGCCGATTACCTCCGTCCACTTGCCAGTCGACTCATCGTAAGCGAACAGAGCGGCTCTGCGGCCTTCCCCGATCTTCGTGGATTCGAGCCTGATGAGCAGAGTCATCGGCAGTTGGAGCGGTTGATCTTCGACATTCCTGCTCAGACGGAAAACCTGACTCAGCCATTGCGCTCCATCGGGCAGTTGCACCTCATCCGTCTCAAGCATCTCTAACGTTAGATAGAAGGGGAGATTCGCCGCCTTGGGCGGAACAGACACCTCAATCTGGTCACCCAGACTTATCGTGCAGCCTCCAGTTTCGCAATAGATCCTTTTACTTGTGGCAAGAGGTCCCGTGGCCGGGGCTGTCTCCGAACTCCGGGCGCTGTCCACGATGACGTTCACACTCGCTGTCATGTTGTCCGGATTGGCCGCTCCGGCCGAAGGTGTCAGCATTCCGGTGAATGTGTATTTGCCGGACTTCGTTCCGTTGTAGGCCGGATCTCCTCCATCCCATGCGATGGACGCCTCCTGCTTATCCCCGCTGCTCAGGGTCACTTCCACCGTAGTCGGCAGCTTGACGTTATCTAACCTCGTGCCGTACGTAACACGTATGTCCGATAATGGGTCAACCGAGATGACTGTTGGGTCTTCCACGACGACAGTAATACTCGCCGTTATACCATTCGGATTCGTCGAGCCGACGGGGGCCGTCAACGTACCCGTGAACGTGAAAGTGCCGGGTAGAGTACCGTTATACGCCGGAACGCCTCCGTTCCACGTTACCGTTGCTTGCTCGGTATCCCCGCTGCTCAGGGTCACGTCTACCGTTGGCGGCAGTCCGACGTCTTCCAGCTCTGTTCCGTACGGAACATGAATATCCGATAACGCGTCAACCGAGATGACTGTTGGGTCTTCTACGACGACAGTAATGCTTGCCGTTATACCATTCGGATTCGTCGAGCCAACGGGGGCCGTTAACGTACCTGTGAACATATATTTACCGGGCTGATTGCCGGTGTACACCGGAGTGCCTCCGTTCCACGTTACCGTTGCTTGCTCGGTATCCCCGCTGCTCAGGGTCACGTTCACTGTCGTCGGTAGTCCAACGTCTTCCAGCTCTGTTCCGTACGGAACATGAATGTCCGATAACGCGTCAACCGAGATGACTGTTGGGTCTTCTACGACGACAGTAATGCTCGCCGTTATACCATTCGGATTCGTCGAGCCAACGGAGGCCGTTAACGTACCCGAGAACGTGTAAGTGCCGGGTAGAGTGCCGTTGTACGCCGGAACGCCTCCGTTCCACGTTACCGTTGCTTGCTCGGTATCCCCGCTGCTCAGGGTTACGTCTACCGTTGGCGGCAGTCCGACGTCTCCTAGTTCTGTGCCGTACGGAACATGAATATCCGATAACGCATCAACCGAGGTGACTATTGGATCTTCCACGACGACATTAATGCTCGCTGTTAGACCCCCCGGGTTCGTCGAGCCTGCAGGAGTTGTCAACGTACCTGTGAACGAGTAAGTGCCGGGTTGATCGCCATTATAAGCTGGAACACTCCCGTTCCACGTTACCGTTGCTTGCTCGGTATCCCCGCTGCTCAGGGTCACGTCTACCGTTGGCGGCAGTCCAACGTCTTCCAGCTCTGTTCCGTACGGAACATGAATATCCGATAACGCGTCAACCGAGATGACTGTTGGGTCTTCTACGATGACATTGACGCTCGCCGTTATACCATTCGGATTCGTCGAGCCAACGGGGGCCGTTAACGTACCCGAGAACGTGTAAGTGCCGGGTAGAGTGCCGTTGTACGCCGGAACGCCTCCGTTCCACGTTACCGTTGCTTGCTCGGTATCCCCGCTGCTCAGGGTCACGTTCACTGTCGTCGGTAGTTCAACGTCTTCCAGCTCTGTTCCGTACGGAACATGAATGTCCGACAATGGGTCAACCGAGGTGATTATCGGGTCTTCTACGACGACAGTAATGCTCGCCGTTATACCATCCGGATTACTCGAACCTTCAGGAACCGTCAGCGTACCCGCAAAAACATACGTGCCGGGTTGGCTGCCATTATACGCCGGAGTGCCTCCGTTCCATGTTACTGCCGTCGTTTTCGTCTCCCCGTTGCTGAGCGTCACATTAACGGTCGCTGGCAAAGCGACCGTGCCTAACGGCGCGTCATACGCGACATGTATATCCGATATCGGGACAACCGACACGATTTTGAAATCCTTCCACTTCGCATACAACGTTGCGCTGCCAGTGCTCGTAATCGAACTGATCGGGGTAGTATTCGTAAAAAGAGTTCCGGTAGAGGTATACCAGCCGTCGAACTCATATCCCGAAGGAGCCGGAATTGCCAGGCTCTTCCCGGCTGCCTGCATCGTCGAGGCCAACACGTGCAGAGAAGACGGCGGCATGCCGGGCGCGCCGTTCAAGTCGAACGTCAAATCGTAGGCATTGCCGTTGACCGCGACCCCTGATACGTTACTGCTGATCGTACCGGTATTGTGGACCGTTCCCGCTCCTGTAAGCGTACCTCCGCCTTCAATCGTCCCTGCATTCTCAAAAGTAACCCCGGACGGAATAATCAAACGATGTCCGCTCGGAAGCACGATTGTGCCGCCGCTATTGTTCAATGAACCGAAAGGTCTTCCTCCAATAGCTGAATACCCGAGAGTATTGCCCGTTGACACCGTAACCGTTCCCCCCGTGATCGTCACCTCTGCGCCAGCCGCAGTATAGGAACCCTCGGAATAACCGGCTCCGATGCCGGCGCCGCCGTTGTTGCCGGTCGCGCTTACGTTCCCACCGTTGATGATCACCGTTCCTCCGCTCCCATACGCTCCACCGCCGATTCCTGCCGCGCCGTTGTTACCGATCGCATTGACAGTTCCGCCGTTGATGATCACCGTTCCGTTAGACCCTAGTAAACCGCCGCCTCCGATTCCTGCTCCTCCCGGGCTTCCGACCGCAGTTATCGTTCCGCTATTGATAATGATCGTACCGGCTGTTTTATTATTATCCGCCCCGATGCCGGCGCCAAAGCCGTTCGGACTGCCGGTCGTGTTCAATACCCCGCCTCCGACCCCGTCTTCAATTGTCAAAGAAGAATTTCCATAGACCCCTACCCCGGGAGCTCCTTGCGAGGGGGGCGCTGTGATGGACAGCTTATAGCCGTGCAAATCCAGCGTCAGGCTTACCCCCTCCGGCAAGTACAGCGTACCCGACGTCTGCGTAATATCGGCGCTTATTATAATCGTGTCGCCGCTCGGTGCGGTTTGGAACGCATCCGCCAGTTCGCTCCACGTCGCTACCGTCCGGTCGGCCGCATAGGATGGCTGAAAGCCGATGGCGGACGCTCCTCCGAACAGGAGCATTAGGCCAAGACTCCTGAGAAACACGGTTTTTCTGAACAAAGAAGCTGCCATCCGTCGCCAATCTCGATTCATCATCTTTTTCTTCCTTTCTCTTGCAAAAAATGTAGAATAACAATATAGGTTTATCAGCATCCTGCCGAATCTATCAACTTGTTTGTCGTAACGTCTGTTATTATACAAAGTGGATATCTCGGAAAAAACTCCCCCCCTGTATAGATTGCCTCAACACATCACAAACGCCAAACAGCCCCTCGAGTCGAATGCCTCGAGGGGCTGTTACCTACGATGCCGCGAACGGCAGCCGGACGGCGGACTACAAATCCATTAGCGTTCCTTTCCAGATTGCCTCGGCCCTGCTGTCAACCTCCAGCTTGCTGTATATATTTTTGATATGCGACTTCACTGTTCCGATGCCAATGCCAAGCCTGTTTGCAATTTCCTTGTTCGTGCGTCGGCTCACGATGAGCCGCAGCACCTCTCGTTCCTTCCTCGTCAGGCTCGATGCCGGATCGGCCAGGCCGTCGGCCGCCAAGTTCCAGCCGAAGTCAAGCAGCAGCTCCCGCACGTAACCGGGCGAGGGCCAGTTTCCCTCCTCCTGACGCTCCCAGGATTCGGCCAGCAGCAGCGGCAGCAGTTCGGCCAACGGCTGACCGGCGTCGAGCAAAGTACGCCTGTAGCCGCGCAGTTCCGAAGCGTGCAGAACCGGGCGCAACAGCCGCAGCGCCTCGTCCGTACGACCCGTCCGGCGAAGCAGGATCAGCTTAAACACCGACAGTTCGATCTCGATCTGGAACCGGTCCGTCCGGATCGCCTGCTCAAGCAGCTTCTCCGTCAAGCTCATCGCCTCGTCATGCATTCCCTTCGCTGCGGCAATGCGGGCCAGACATTGGTATCCGTACAACTGCCGATCGCCTATTGCGTCCCCGACGAACAGCGAATACTGCCCGCGCCAGGCCAGCGCCGGTTCCTCAAGTCCTTCCTCCAGCGCCATCAAAGCCAGCTCCGCGTCGCAATAGACCAGCGAATCCGCCAGGCCAAGCTCCGCAAGCTCCCGCTTCGTCTCACGCATCGTTTCCATCGCCCGTACACGTTCGCCGCGAAGCTTTTGAACGCGGAACAGCGTCAAGCGGGCAGGCAACAGCACAGCCGCACGGTCGATATGTGCCGCCTCCCCCGGCTCAAGCGCTCTTTCCGCATACTTTTCCGCTTCGTCCGGCATGTTGAACTCATATTGCAGCTCCGCCAGGAAAGCCAGGGGCACCGCGGCCAAGCCCGCTTTATCCAAAGACTCAACGAGGCTTCGAAGAAAAAATACAAGCTGCTTGCTGTCGCTTAAATCGGAGTTCGACCGGATATGCTCGCGGGAAATCGACGGCAACCCGGCGAATTTCGGCTTTGCCGGAATCAGTCTGGCGCCTGCGGGGCTGTATTGCTTGAACAGGCGCAGGTTCAGATCCACCTGCTCGAGATCATGAAGAACGCTCGCGGCGCAGCACATTTTCAGAAAATGATAGCTGCCCCAAAACTCGCTCCGCTCCTCGTCCGTCCAAGCGGCCTGATTGTCCTCGTATCGGCTTTCCGCATAGCGCAGCATCTTCTCCGCCCTATCGTAGTCGGCTTCGCCGACCAACACCGAATGCACATGCGAGAAATAAAGAAAAGGATACCTGCTGAGAACATCTCCCGGAATCCGCGAGAACGGCTCGCTCCTCCAATTCGTACCGACACCCGGCTTCCTTACGGGCATCCGGATCAACAGCTCTGTCGCTCTCTTGTAATGCCCGCCGCTCAAGTAATAATCCAGAGCATCCTCCTGAAGCTCTTCGTTCTCGCACCACACCCCCGCCCGCGCCAGAAGCCGCGGCATCCGATCCGGCCCGGTACGCCTCAGAAGGCGGCGAAGAAATTCCGCGAACAGATGGTGGAAGCGAAACCAGCCTGTTCGGTCCTCCAATGGAACGACGAACAGCTGCGCCCGCTCCAACTGTCCCAGCAACTCCCGGCTCCTTTCGCTACCGGTGACGGCCTCGCACAGAGACGGAGAGAACGTCTTCAACACCGAGCATTCCGTCAGAAACCGGCGAGCCTCCTCGCTTTGCTGCTGCCATACTTCCTCCAGCAAATACTGATCGATAAGCCGGGATGCGCTCGCGAAGCTCCTCAGCTGCTGCTCGGACGGCGCCGCTCCGCGCAGCGACAGAGCTGCCAGCTTCATACCCGCGATCCAGCCTTCGGCTCGGCTTACCCATTCGCCAGCCTCGTCTCTGGACAGATCCAGCTCCATGCAATCCGCATAGAAGGCGATTCCTTCCTGCAGGTTAAAACGCAAATCGTCCGCCCCCAAACGCGCCGCAGCGGCAGGGAGCTTCTCTTCGGCCAAGGGCAAATCGGGATCGGTGCGGCCCGCCGCAATCATTCGAACGTTCGAGGGCAAGTTTCCGATAAAATAGCAAATAGAAGACAGCAGCGTTTCATCGGCGATCACGTGAAAATTGTCCAGTACGAGCACCAGCTCTTCCCGCAATTCCCGCAGCTTGTCCGTCAGCGCCGTCAAAGCCATCTTCAAGCGGCCCGGCCCCATGCGTCCTTCGACCGCAGTGTCTGCGAACCCCGGATGAATCCGATCGATCGCCCGGATCGCATCATGCCAGAATCGCGCCGGATCGTTGTCGCCCGGATCGAGGGAAAACCACGCCGGGTTGGTTCCGCTGCATTCCGCCCATTGCTGCAGCAGAGTGGTCTTGCCGAAGCCGGCCGGCGCGAACAGGAGCAGCGTCTGCTCCTTCAGGCATTCGTGAATACGTTCGATCAACCGCTGCCGATTCAACGTGCGGGACGCCGCGGCGGGTATCGTCAGTTTGGCGGCCGGAATCGGCGGCCGGCTCATCGGACGTTCGTCCCTCTCTTCAGTGAAGTCCATCGCTCGCCCTCTCTCGTTCGAAGCTTTGAAGCTATGACGACTTTATTCCTCCAATTGCTCACCGATTCGGATCGCCTCGCTCCTGCTGCCGATCCCGAGCTTGACATAGATTTGATGAAGATGCGTCCGCACCGTGCCGTAGCCGATCCCGAGCTCGGCGGCCATTTCATTGTTGCTTTTGCGTCTGGCCATCAGCCGAAGGATCTGCAGCTCTTTACGCGTCAAAATCAGCATGAGGTCCGCGACCGGCCTCTCCTCCGCCGCTCTGTGCCCGAAGCCCGCCAGCAGGCTGCGCATATAGCCTAAAGCGGGGTATGCGTCTGCTGTCGACCGATCCCACGAGCGGATCGACAACGCCAGCAGCTCCGCCATCGGTTCGCGGCCGTCGAGGAAGAGGCGGACGTACGATCTTGGCTCGGAGACGAGCAGCGCCTTCCGAAGCAAGGATAGCGCTTCTTCCTCCCGCCCCGTCTCTCGCAGCAGCAGCAGCTTGGTCACGGCAATCTCGAGCGAGAGATAGAGCAGATTCGCCTCGTCCGCCACCTCCGTCAGTCGCTCGATCAACCGGAACGCCTGCGCCTGCCGTCCGAGCCCCGCATAAATACGGGCCAGGTAATGATATTCGTACAGTTGCCTGACCGCAAACGGTTGGTCGCCATGCAGGCGGTACCGGTTAAGCCAGATTTCCGCCGGCTCGCGATCGCCTTCCTCCAGCGCCATCAGCGCCAGCTCCGCATCGCAGTGAAGCAGCCCTGCAACCACCTCAAGCCGGGCCAGTTCCTTGCGCGTCTCTCTCAGAATCTCCTCCGCTTCACGGTGCCGCCCTTTGGCCCGCTGTACGCCGCTCAGCACGAGCCGGGCGGCCAGCAGAATCTCCGGGACGGCGTTGGGGTCGCTGCGCACGGCCGTATCCAGAGCGCTCTCGGCTGTTCTCCACGCCTCGTCCAGCTCGTTGTAGCCGTACAGCGCCTCCGCCAGACACGTCCGCATCGAGCAGCCCACCTCGCCCAACGTCTGAGACATATACTTTAGAATGGCCAGGTTCGTCGCCTTCTCGACGAATTTGTCGGGCCGGATATATTTTCGGACGATCGAAGGCAGACCGGCGATTCCGGACTGAGCGAAGATGAGTCGGATACCGCTCGGCCAATACTGTGCGGACAGCTGCATAAATCGCATCGCCTCGTCCATTACCCCCAGTTCGATGGAGGTATGGATCATTTTGAAGTAATAAAGGGCTCCCCAAAAGTCGCTCTTGTCCTCCTCCGTCCATTCCCTCTCGCACTCCTCATACTGCCGCTCCGCATTCGCCATCATCCGCTCCGCCTGCTCATAGCGAGCGTCTACCATGTGCATATGCACGCAGGAAAAATAGAGAATCGGCCGCTTCATCAGGAGACGCTCTGGAATGCGCAGCAGCAGCGAGCCCAGCCAGACCGGGCTGACGCGCAGACGCTTCGCCGTCATCGCTTCCAGCAGTTGGATTCCCCGTTCGTAAAGCCCGCAGGCCACATAATACTCCAGTGCCTCCCGTTCACGCCCCTCTCGCTCGCCCCACAGAGCCGCCAGCTCCAGCAACTGTGGAATGCGTTCTGGCTCGGCGCTCTTCAGTCGCCGTCTCAAAAATTCGGCAAACAGCCGATGAAGCCGATATTCGTCCCGCCGCTCGTCCAACGAAAACGTGAACAACTGCTTGCGGCTCAATTCTTCCAATCGTTCCTGGCTCCTTTCGTCTTCGGCAACGGCTTGGCATAAAGAGGCGTTCAACCGTTCCAGCACGGAGCAGTCCGTAAGGAAACGGCGCATCGGCTCGCTCAGCGGAATGTACGCTTCCGTCAGCAGATACTGCTCCAGCCGCGGCGACATGTCCGAAAATGCCATTCGTCCGTCTTCCTCCGCGGACAGTGCCAACCCCATTCCCGCAATCCAGCCTTCCGTCAGATTGACCCGTTCGCCGACCTCCTCCTCCGACAGTCCCAAGCGCAAGGCGTCGTTGTAAAACTCGCCGCCTTCCTGCCGCGTGAAACGCAGGTCCGAGGTACTCAGGATTGTCATCCGCTGACCGCTGACCAGCCGCGATGTCGGAAAAGCGGGCTCGCCGCGGCCGGCAGCCACGACATGAACGGTAGTCGGCAAATATTCGATCAAATAGGCGAAAGAAGCGAGAAGCCGCTCATCGACAATATGGTGAAAATCGTCCAGCACCCCTATCAGCGGCCCGTCCAACCGTTCCAACTCTTGAGCGAACAGGCTCGCGACCGTATCTGAGCTTAGCCCCATAATGTTGCCGACTCGTTGCGCAAAACCCGGAACCGCTTCATTGACAGCTCGAATAACGGCCTGCCAGAATGACGCCGGCTCGTTGTCCTCGGGGCCGACCGTCAGCCACGCCAGCTTCGTCCGGACGCGCCTAGCCCAGTCCGCAAGCAGCACCGTCTTGCCATAGCCCGCAGGCGCGCACAAATACGTGATAGCCCCCGACGCTCCCTGCTCGATCCGCTCGATCAGCCGTCGGCGCGTAACCATTCCTTTCGGCAACTCCGGAATGCGCAGCTTGTCGGTCAACATCGTAACACTTCCACCTTTCTCTATCGTAATGCGCCTTTTCTTCGTCTGTTGTACATCAGTAGTGTATCAAAATCTGTTATGGCCGCATACAAAAAAACTCCTAAGTTGCACAAAGTGCATCTCAAGAGTTGATTACGTAAAGTGGTACCGGTGAGAGGACTCGAACCTCCACGGGGGTTGCCCATTCGATTTTGAGTCGAACGCGTCTGCCATTCCGCCACACCGGCATATTCAGTTATCTAACTGGCGCGCCCTAAGAGATTCGAACTCCTGACCTTTTGATTCGTAGTCAAACGCTCTATCCAGCTGAGCTAAGGGCGCAAGCTTTGAGGTTTTTGGAGGCGCCACCCAGACTCGAACTGGGGGTAAAGCTTTTGCAGAGCTCTGCCTTACCACTTGGCTATGGCGCCAGATTCAAGATTGAGATGGAGCGGAAAACGGGATTCGAACCCGCGACCTTCTCGTTGGCAACGAGATGCTCTACCACTGAGCTATTTCCGCATATTGATGAGAAAATGGCTGGGGATCTAGGATTCGAACCTAGGAGTGACGGAGTCAAAGTCCGTTGCCTTACCGCTTGGCTAATCCCCAAAGTCATTTAGAAGATACAATGGGGCGATCGAGGGGAATTGAACCCCCGAATGTCGGATCCACAAACCGATGCGTTAACCACTTCGCCACGATCGCCATAGATTTTGAAACATTTAATTGGCAGGGGCAGCAGGAATTGAACCCACACTAACGGTTTTGGAGACCGCTGTTCTACCCTTAAACTATGCCCCTACGGAGTATAGAAATGCTGGTGGAGGATGATGGATTCGAACCACCGAACCCGAAGGAAGAGATTTACAGTCTCCCGCGTTTGGCCACTTCGCTAATCCTCCACGCTTAGGAGTGAAACTGGTGCCGACTAGAGGACTTGAACCCCCAACCTACTGATTACAAGTCAGTTGCTCTACCAATTGAGCTAAGTCGGCGTAATGTTGAACAATCTGGATGGTGGCTCGAGACGGAATCGAACCGCCGACACGAGGATTTTCAGTCCTCTGCTCTACCAGCTGAGCTATCGAGCCTTACATGCTCCCCAACCGTTCTAGGGAAAAAATGGCGGAGCCGACGGGATTCGAACCCGCGGTCTCCTGCGTGACAGGCAGGCATGTTAGGCCTCTACACCACGGCTCCGCGTGTACTCGGTAATGAGCCGAGATGATGTTGGTTGCGGGGGCAGGATTTGAACCTGCGGCCTTCGGGTTATGAGCCCGACGAGCTACCGGGCTGCTCCACCCCGCGTCGTTATTGAGCAAATTGCCTGCTTGAGCGACATTTCTTATCATACCTCATATCGCCTATGCAATGCAACCCTCAATTTATGGTAATTCTTTTAGATGAAAATGGTGACCCCTAGGGGATTCGAACCCCTGTTACCTCCGTGAAAGGGAGGTGTCTTAACCACTTGACCAAGGGGCCATGCTTACAAGGAAATTATGGCGGAGAGAGAGGGATTCGAACCCTCGAGACGCTTTAGACGCCTACACGATTTCCAATCGTGCTCCTTCGACCAACTCGGACACCTCTCCATATGGCTCCCCGAACAGGACTCGAACCTGTGACAACTCGATTAACAGTCGAGTGCTCTACCAACTGAGCTATCAGGGAATGTAAGCAGTGGGTGATGCTATGGATCCAGCCCTGGTCGTCGACTTCATCGACTGCTCGGGCATGCATCCAGCCTGGCGACGTCCTACTCTCCCAGGACCCTGCGGTCCAAGTACCATCGGCGCTGGAGGGCTTAACGGTCGTGTTCGGGATGGGTACGCGTGGAACCCCTCCGCCGTCATCACCAGACCAGATCATTTGTATGACAAGGCTTGCGCCTTGAAAACTGGATGCGAACCATGTGGAGCGAAGAAGAAGGTGAAGTGTCTTGCTTTATCGTGTCATTCGTTAGGATAAGCCCTCGACCGATTAGTACTCGTCAGCTCCACACATTGCTGCGCTTCCACCCCGAGCCTATCAACCTGGTGTTCTTCCAGGGGTCTTACGAATTGG